>CAJXUM010000930.1 GCA_913060855.1 uncultured Lewinella sp.
GAGATCAGCCTCGGTCTCGTGGGCTCGGAGATGTGTATAAGAGACAGACCTAGGTCTTTCATCTCGGCAATAAACTCTCCATTAATATTGTGAATTTTGGCATCCTGGTACTCATCCAAGCTCAGGTCGGTGAAACCCAATTGCTGAATAGATCGGATAAAATCAGGCGTAGCATTGTGAATGCTCAAATCGACCACTTCTTCTAGGCTTAGCTTCTTAAAGCCAAGGTCTCGGTAGCCTTTCAGGTTGCTTTTTAAGTTGGCTAGCAAAGGCAAATGGTGGCCGATATCTTCTAAGTCATCTTCGTCTTTTGGCGTCAAACCTTCTTCCTTCAAATAAGCCCAATATTCCTGGTCAATATTAGCGAGTGTGAACCCAAATAGTACTTCATCGGACACGTTGCTATAGCCTTCTTGCTTGATCAAAGAACGAAAGGATTCATTCGGTGTAAAGGTAAAGCGGCCGAGGCCTTCTTCATTCTCAAATTTTCCATTGAAGTTGATGGTTCCTGCCGCTCTTTCCAAGCTAAAGGTCCCGTCTTGGTCCATCGGGAGGTTCGGGAAATCAGCGGTAGGGTAACATTTAGTGGTAACCCACCAGTTGTTTCGCTTTCTTTCGGATAAGTCATACCTGATGCACAATTCTCCTTCCTCAAAGGTGGCGGACCAAATACCCTTGTTGGGGAATATCATTTTTTGCAGCTGGTCTAAGTCGGTTTCTGCGGTTTCGTTACTTGAGTTTGCGGTAGCTAGGGTGGGGTTGAAAAAAACAGTCGACAGTCCAAACAAGGCGAGTACAAAGAGGTACTTCCAGCTTGAACTGAGTGATGATTTCTTAATGTTCATCATGCTGATGCGATTTTTTAATGTGGATTGATTATAGCTGTTGGCAGGCCCCAGTGGGTGATAAGGGACCGCTACTTTTAGTAAATTCATTTGATAGGACTCTCGATCCACCCCTTTGGCTATCATTTGCTCGTCGGTAAGGTACTCTAGGTTGTCTTCCACTGTTTTGCGAAGCATCCAAGCAAATGGGTTGAACCATTGGACCACTACGAGTATTTCCGCTAGTAGAATGTCAAAGCTATGGCCTTGTTCCACGTGGGTTTTCTCGTGTTCCAAAATCTGGCAATAAGTATCCCATTCGTATAAGGTAGGATTGATAAATACACAATTGGCAAAGGAGAAAGGCGCTTTATCATTGTCCAACTCCACTATCCTGACTTTGCCATCCTGAATATGGGATTGGGATAAAATCTGATACAAAATAGCCACTAATTGTATGGCAAGGTTGATGCCCATAATAATTACGCCAATCAAATAGGTCATGAAGAGGATAGACCAAAAATTCATGGCTATTCTAGGCTTAGTAGTAGCTTGAGAAGGAGAGGGGAGGGTTTCAGTCTGCAACTTGGGAATAGTCGTCGTGCTCACTATTGGATCCTCCGGTAGTGACTCAGACTGTGTCCTTGAAGGAATGGGAGTCGGCTTCTCCACTTGAACGATAGGAGTTGGGGGGCGCAAAGACCAGTGGGCCGGAATAGGAATCAGCGGCAATAAGAAGGCGATCAAAATAGATCCTACCAAAATGACCCGATTCAACTTGAAAAACGTCTCTTTGGTGAGCAACAGGCGGTAGGCCAAATAGAGTAAGGCGGTAAGTATAGCTGTATGTAGCAAATACGGTATCATGCTTTCTTATTTTTGATCATGCTGATAATCTCTTCCAAATCGTCAGTGCTAATTTTCTCCTCCTTGGCAAAGTAGGTTACCATTTTCTGATAGGAGTTGTCAAAATACTTGTCTAATACATCCCCAAGCGCTTCCTTTTGATACGCTTCTTTGGAAATCACTGCATAAAATTGATGGGTGTTCCCAAATGTTTTATGACTCACAAATCCTTTGTCCTGTAAAATTCTCACAATAGTGGAAACCGTATTGTAGTGCGGTTTCTTAGCATCGGGAAAATTTTCAATGATTTCCTTTACAAAGCAGGGCCCATGATGCCAAAGGACCTGCATTATTTGTTCTTCACGTTTAGCTAGTTTTTGCATGATGCTGGTATTTTGATACAAGTATACTACTAATTGGTTAGTTTGTCAACTAATATTTTAGTTTTTACACTAATTGGTTAGTTTTGGAGGCCATTTATTGATGAAAGCGCCGTTGTAGGTGCTTGTCTAGCGCCAGATAGATTTTTGCGCGCCGTTGCAGGTGTTTTTCACCTGCGACATTCCTTGGCGCCTAGATTCCCAGGGAATATATGTTGGCGACAAGCTCTTGCTTGTTTGCCGACCTGGGTTGCGAGCTCCTGCTCGCAATACATAATTATAGTACGTATATGCTGTATCTCGGCGAGCTGGCTCGCAGCCCAGGGCCGCATACTAGTGAAACTAGTAGCGAACATCCAATACTAAATATCCCAAAAAGAACAGCCAAGGCACAAACTTCAGAAGTTTTCTCAGACATGAGCAAGGAAACTTCTGAAGTCTAGCTTAGCTAAAACAGCCACCCTATTTGAAAAGCTCCCTTATATTTGCAGGGCTATGAAAAGAATCATGATTATCGGTTGCGGAGGAGCAGGGAAATCAACCTTAGCGCGAGAGCTGGGGAAGCGCCTATCTTTGGAGGTCGTTCATTTGGATCAACTGTATTGGACGGCCAACTGGGTGCCGCAAGAAAAAGAAAACTGGGAACAGATAGTCACCGACTTAAGTAACCAACCTAGCTGGGTATTAGATGGCAATTATGGAGGAACAATGGATATTCGGCTCGAAAAAGCCGATACCATTATCTTTCTGGATCGTTCTAGGTGGTTATGTATGTATCGAGTGTTGAAAAGATTACTGGGGTCCTATGGACAAACCAGAGTAGATATGGCAGAGGGGTGTAAGGAGCGATTTAGCTTTGAGTTTTTGCATTACATCTTTTTCTATAATTACACCCGCCGAGCAGGAATCTTGAAAAAACTAAATCGAGCCGCTTCCTCACAAGCTGTTTTCCATCTCAAAAACAGGAAAGATACTAAGCGTTTTTTAGCCCAAATTAGACCCGTAGAAGATGGAACCAATTGAGCGTCAAGTAAAAAAAAGATTCTTCCAAACAACTTTTTATACTTTTGCGGCGTTAAAATAGTGAGATGCAGTGTGTCAAGTGTACAAGTCTGTTGAATGCTGACCTTTACAGCTATTCTATTTCCCGTGAAATAGATAGCAAGCTCATGCCTAGGCTCGAGATTAATGAGCCACTAAAACCCACCTACAGAGATCGACACATCTCCACAAATTTGAATACTATTTTTACATTAAATTTCGATATATGAGATCAAAGAAGAACTTCGATTACGGAAAGGGAAAGTACTATTTTACTATCAAATCATCTCCTAATAATATCACTATACATCGCAAGGAAAAAGAAGCGGCACAGAGAACATTCTTACATTACCTAGCTATGGGCAAAGATATTGAATGGCATGGTATGTGGGACGGTAAGAAATTTATTGAAAATTCGCAACCAGCAGCGAATCAGACAGTTTAGCTGAAAACCACCTAAGGAAAATCGGAGTTCAGAGATAAACTGTACTATATATAGTCTGTCTCTTATACACATCTGACGCTGCCGACGAAGAGG
>CAJXUM010000931.1 GCA_913060855.1 uncultured Lewinella sp.
AGATCAGCCTCGGTCTCGTGGGCTCGGAGATGTGTATAAGAGACAGGGAAGGTACAATTCGAGGATCTCGGAATTTCCCAAAAACAACATTCTGAATAGCTTCAGCAATCTGATCCGTTAGGCCTTCTACCGAATTGAGAATGCCGCCTTCCATTAGCTCATCCAATCTTTCACGGACAAAAAGAATGTTACCCAGATCAATCACAGGAGATGGGTCAGCAGTGAAGCGTACACCGCCAGTTAGCTCAAAATCTAAGGTTTTCGTTTTTCGATTGCCCCATTCTAATAGCACTTCATCCCCCATCAACATCTGTTTTAAGTGGGCGTAGAATTCCAGGTCATATCGTTTGTTGAAAAATGGCGCCACTCGATTAACATCCGCGAGCGCCATGGCGGCCAAGTGTTCGGAAAGCGCTTCCGCTTCACCAGAGATGGATAGGCGAACCGCTTTTACCTGATTCTTAAATTTCTTGGATTCTTGTGGCTCCGTGAGTCGGGGGGAAGAAATCGCAAAGCTGCCACCCAACCATTTGTAGCGAGCAAAAAAACGAACAGAAGAAATACTCCTGGATAAGTTTTTTTTCACTTCTTGGTCAGCCAAATCAATGCGCAAACCTGGGAAAAGCTCTTTCAGCCACCGAGGGGCATCTATGTTCGCCCTTACAAAGGCAGTATCTATTTGGTCTTCCGTTATTTCTAATTCAGAAAAACCCACCATTTTGGATAAGTCGCCCTTAAAGGTGGTGTAGGTTCCGCCGATGACGGATTCCATACCGAATTCGAAGCCCTGTCCTTGCAGGGAACAAAGACTGAATAAACTCAAATAGCATAGCCAAATTTTTTTCATAAGTAGATGTTCAGCTTCAAAGTCTATTATTTCTATCTCGTCAAGAGTACATCCCCTTCGTAGGATTTTATCACCCCATTACCAAAGCGTACCAAACCAAAATAGGTGTAGACACCAGGGTTTAGTAATCGACCCCGACTATAACCATTCCACCCTAACGAGGGTACATTGAGGTCAAAGTCTTCTCGTTCGTATAGTAAATTTCCTTGTCGATCAAATATTAAGAGCGAGGCAAAGACTTCACCAGAAGTATTGTCACTGTAAAAAGTAAATTCATCATTGATACCATCATCGTTGGGGGAGAAAGCATTCGGAACATAGATATCACCCAAAACAATCGTTAGCGGAAAGCCATCAGAGGCCCGACATCCTCGCTCATCTTCGACTACGATCCGAACGTCCATGTCTCGCTCTGCAATAAAGGAGGTACTGAGATCCCCCGTATTAATTTCTTCTGGCACCCACTGGATCTCCACGACATCCCCTACGATGCTAGCTCGCAAATCGACTGGCGTTAGGGGGCGAATGTCAAGCCGGTCTACGTCCAAGGAAACGCCCAGTGTGTCTGGCGCTATCAGGTTGACTTTTCGTTCTTGGATACAGCCGAGGTCATCCTGAATCGTCAGGTAATAGGTGCCTGGGGGTAAATCAGGAAATTCTCCTTTCAATACATAACTATCGCCGCGATCAATAGAAAAAATCATGGGGCGATCTAGGTTTTCAGGGATCACCGAAATTTTACCCAAATCATTGGGACAGTATGGATGTTCTAGCTCAATATCAAAATCAGGACCGTCTGGCCTGGGAATAACAATATCGCTGAGTGTACTACAACCCGTTGGGTCGGTAATGCGCACTTGAAAGGTTCCGCCCGTCGTGCTAGCAATCGTATTTGTGGTATCACCGGTTTCCCATTGATAGCTTAAATTATCCGGTAAGAGATAAACCCGTGTACTATCGCAGCCATCTTCTAATACCACCTCAATAGCTGGCGGCTCGCTTCCATTCACCACAAAGGATGTATTTACAGAACAACCCAATTCATCGCTAGCGCTTATACTATAGGTGCCCAAATAGGGGGCTTGCAGGTCCGAAATTATCCCTTGTGGCATCTGGGCCCCAGTGGGATCAAACCATTCCACCCGTGTATAAACCGAATCATTTAAGATTTTAAAAATCACAGCTTCGCCTAAACAGGCATCCGGTATTTCAAGTTGAGGAGCCGGAGGAATTTGTACCGAAACAGTCAAGGTATCGGTATCTTCACAGCCTTCTTCATTAAAGGCATGCAGTACCCAATCTCCTCCGTGGATGGCCTGCGCGGCAGCTATTATCACCAAAGAATCAATAGAATTCCCCGCTGGGTCTTCCCAGAAATGTCCAAATCCGCCTTGCCCGGCAAAACTAATGGCATCCCCACCACAGCTACTAATATCTTCTCCGGCTTGTGCAAAAGGTGGATTCTCAATCAAAATCGAATCTCTAATCACACAACAATCCTCTGTCACCTGAAAGTAGTACCAGCCTAAATTTCCAGACAACCCTAGCTGAGGATTTCGTTCGTTGGACGTCCAGCCTTGTGCATTCGACCATTCTAATACGGCTTCATCCGAATAGCAATTGCTGGGGAGGTCCGCCAGTAAGGAAAGATTATCTGCTTGGCAATCTATGTTGTAGGAAAGGTCAATGGTGCAAGGAGTGATCGTTTCTGGGCAGACAATATGGGCGGCAAAAGAGGTACTGGTATTAGCCGGATTGCTATATACACTAAACTCAATCGCTAAGCCAATCGCACATACGGGAATTTGCCCGCTTAATCTTCCGACACCACTTAAGGTTTGAAGATTACCCGTCAATGTAAATGGGGGTTGATTAAAGGATTGGAGCCAAAGATCTAAAGTAGATTGTTCGCCCACTTCGCTCACCATGAGGGAATCATCTAGCATTAATGCAAAACCACCGACACAGTCTGTACAATTACCGAAGGCCATGGCTCCCAGGGACTTTCTACTACTGTCGGGCATGATGGCATAAGCTGCTGCTCGGTCTACCTGCTGTCCACCAAAGGCATTAATATCTACATAAAAAGCTCGAAGCTGTTCCTCCTCACCAAAAAAGGTTTGATATACCAAGGTATCCCTAGTTTGCACGCCATTGTCATTCTCGGCCTGCGGATCAATATAGGAAGTCCCGCAAGATTCAAGAATAATGACTGACTGCGATGCTAAGTTTTGCAAAAAACTAAAGCTTAAGACCAGAAGAAAAAGGCGTATTATCAAACCTGTCATAAATCATTATAGTCCTTATCTGATGTGGATATCAAAAACCGTTCCGGCAATTGATATTTTGACGATTTATATTAAAAAAGTTTCAATGTGAAATGTTAAAAAGGGCATTTTGGGGCTTTCTGATGGTTTATTACTGTTGTAAATGCTTGTCTTGGGAAATCCTTCGCAGAAACCTATTGGGCCGGGTTTCGGGATGAATTTCTTGCTGACCTATCAGTTTGAAACAAACTGAAGTTCAATTATGACAGCAATAAGATTAGCTGGTTCATGTCCCAAAGGGATTACAATGAATGTCGTCAGAAAACCCCTGCTTAGAAATTAGCTGGCAGGGTGTTTAAAAGGTTATCCTCAGAAAATTTTCGTGCTCAGCGTTTTAGTTGGAAGGGTCGTTATCCCAAAAAAGAGCTGACTAAACACACAAAAGTTATCAGAGAACTTTAAAATTGGAGATTTATGATAAGTCGCCTCAAAAGCTGTCTCTTATACACATCTG
>CAJXUM010000932.1 GCA_913060855.1 uncultured Lewinella sp.
AGATCAGCCTCGGTCTCGTGGGCTCGGAGATGTGTATAAGAGACAGGCTTTAGCATCAAATTGTATAGGCACTTCTAGATCAATTGTAGCCAAGGTCTTCGACAATAGTCCCTGTTCAGCAAACTCTATTACCCGTTCCTTCTGCTTCCCTTTCAGTTCGTGGGCATTTTCGATCAGATTTTCTACTGAACCATAAGTGGCTAGTAATTTCACAGCCGTCTTTGGACCAATACCGGGGATACCCGGAATATTATCCACACTATCTCCCATCAAGCCGAGCATATCTATAACTTGGTCTACTTTTTCAATCCCCCAATTCTCCAAGATTTCTTTTTCACCTAAGATATCTACCCCATTACCTTGCCGTGAAGGTTTATACATGTAGATGTTTTCTGACACCAATTGGGCATAATCCTTATCTGGTGTCACCATATATACGGTATACCCTTCTTTCTCTGCTTGCTTAGCTAAAGTTCCGATAGCATCATCAGCCTCGTATCCGGGTATTGAGATAATGGGAATTTTAAATCCTCGTACGATTCGTTCTATGTAGGGAAAAGCATTGCGAATATCATCGGGTTGTTCTTCCCGGTTCGCTTTGTAAGGCTCATACATCTCATGTCTGAAAGTTGGACCAGAAGGGTCAAAGGCCACTGCAAGATGCGTCGGCTTCTCATTGCGTATCAAATCCCAAAGGGTACGAGTAAAACCTGTCATAGCAGAGGTATTTACGCCCTTGGAATTGATCAATGGCCGGGTAATGAAGGCAAAATGTGCACGATATACTAAGGCATGACCATCTAGCAAAAACAATTTCTTCTCAGACATAGGGTGGAGTTAATTTCCGGAAAGATAGGGAGAAATGGTTACTTGCTAATGGCTTATCCGCTTATTTTTTGCCGGCGATTGGTTCTTATTGGATTAGAAGGGTATTTGGCCAGAAGCCATTACCATGAGGTCACTAAGAAATGCTTAGATTATACTGATGTTCAAGCGGTTTGAAGATGATCTTTTGTTAAATAGCTACTAATCTTCGAGGATTTCAAAGGTTTCGGTATTCAATCTGCTCAATGGTACAATCACTTTTGCATCCGCTGTCTTAATCACCATAGCAGCATTGTCGATGGCGATTACCTTTCCTTCTTTCCCATTGATCCGTAAAGTCGAACCAATTCTTACTTTTCCCTTACTGTAAAAAGAGGCCAAGTAATTGGACATAACAGGCTTTGAAGCCAAGCCATATCCTATCGAAAAGGCTAGCACCACTCCTGCTAGGATAACGGACAAATTTGTTTCCATAAAACCAGTATCAATGCCTACCTGACCCAGGGTGACGATTAATACATTTAAGAAAATGAAATAGAAGACTACATTTGCAATCAAACTAGCGGCGGGGATGGCGAGGGAATCACAGGCTGTTTTGACCAATTTTTTCAAGAAATCAGCAGCAATAATACCTATGACGAATACGATAATACCTGCCAGTGCATTGGGTAAGAAGTTATTAAGAATATTGCTCATCAAATCAGACACAGCCCGCATACCTAAAGCATCGGTCGCCGCGATAAAGAAGATGAACATTAATATATAGTAAATCAGTTTGGATAGGAATATACTCGGCTTGATATCGATTTCGGAATTAGCTACCATCTCAATATCATTCAATTTCTCGGCTAATCGATCCACCTTAATCGCCTTCAATACCTTTTGCAGCACCTTCGCAATAATCCGAGCTACTATCCAACCGATGAAAAGGATAAGGATAGCACCCAATAGATTAGGCAAAAAACCAACCAAGTCTGCAAATAATGTCTGGAGGGTTTCTAGTGAGCTGAAGGCAGGGCTTTGCAAAAAGAACATTGGCTAATCAGTTTTGTATAGGTAATTAGGTTCTAGGTATTATTTCATCGGGACTATCGGGACCTCTACGGCCAGGATACTCAGGCGATCCGCCGGAAGAGGGAGGTTCGAAATGTGGCGGCAAGGAAGGCGGAGATTCTGCTCCTGATGCCATTACCAAAACATCTACCATTTGTGGTAGATACACTTCGAGCACTTGTCCAAAGAAGCGAAAGAAACCGAAGGTTCCCTCTAAGTTATTCCGGATTTCCTCGTGATGACTCTTGTAATTATCTTCATCATCATTGAGCAACTGTTGAAAGTTATTCATACACGGTAGACTTACTTAATATTCCACAAATAATTCGTGCTTAAGTTTTTGAGCCTTCTCCTTTGCTCTTTTGATTTGCATTTTAATGGCACTTTCTGTCTTACCTAAAACCTCTGCAATCTCCTTAATCGACAACTCTGCTTGGTATTTCATCAAGAGGATAGCTCTATCCCCATCTGACATTTGATTCAATACTTCTTTGAGTTGCTTTACATTCATCTCATAAAGCGCCTGATCTGGAACGTCATCAACCAGATCCGGTGCATTTTCGATTTCATCAGAAAAGAGATCCTGCTTCTTTTTGCGTCGCAAAAAATCAATGCAGTAGTTATAGGTAATAGAGTACACCCAGGTAGAAAACTTCGATTTTTGCCCAAACTTAGATAAGTTGAGAAAAATTTTAGTGAATATCTCCTGCGTGGCATCCTTCGCCAGGCTTTCATCCTTTAACAAGGAAATACATTTACTATAAATTTTCCCTGCATAACGAGTATACAGTAAACTAAAGCAAACTGAAGCCTGACTTTGGAGGTAACTATGTATTACCTCATCATCTTTCATTCCCTTATTGCAAGTATTTTCCAAAATCCTAGAATTATTGGTGGTACACTAAATGGTCCCTTGCGTCATAAAGAAAATGATCGAGTATTTCCTTAAGACGCAATTTTTTCGAAAAGATACATATATATAGTAAAAAAATCAGGGGCAAGGGCAATTCATTACAAATCTACCTTGGTTTTCGGATAGAGATAAGACAAAAATAAGTAGTGTCAAGCTAGATAAAGCTATTATTAGGGTTGGGTATAAAAAGAAACAGCCCGACTATTACTTCATCAGTAAACGTCGGGCTGTAAAAAAAATTGGCAGCGACCTACTCTCCCACCAAGGGCAGTACCATCGGCGCTAAAGGGCTTAACTTCTCTGTGCGGAATGGGAAGAGGTGAACCCCTTTGCTATAGCCACCAATTACTCTTTATATATTTCAACGCGATTAATCGCATTGTAACATATGTATATTTTATTGACAGGAAAGGGAGGAAATAAATCGATCAAGTTCGTTTAAAGCGCTATAGGTAAAGTTTGTATTCTTATCATCTGTGATAATAAAAAAAAAAGGAAGCTATCGGGTAATTAGTACTACTTGGCTCCATACATTGCTGCACTTCCACCTGTAGCCTATCAACGTAGTCATCTTCTACGACCCTCAATGGAATACTCATCTTGGAGTTGGCTTCGCGCTTAGATGCTTTCAGCGCTTATCCATGCCGTACATAGCTACCCAGCAATGCACCTGGCGGCACAACTGGTACACTAGAGGTACGTCCAACACGGTCCTCTCGTACTAGTGTCAGATCTCCTCAATATTCCTACGCCCGCAACAGATAGGGACCGAACTGTCTTGCGACGTTCTGAACCCAGCTCGCGTGCCACTTTAATGGGCGAACAGCCCAACCCTT
>CAJXUM010000933.1 GCA_913060855.1 uncultured Lewinella sp.
ATGTGTATAAGAGACAGTTACAATACAATCAAAAAAGATATAAAAATTAACTTTTTTGGTTATATTTTTAAAAGAAAATTTACCTATGGAAGTAGTTAATATCCAAGAGAAATTTACCCAGTTTTCAGATCACTGGAATCCTCGTATTGCAGGAAATTTAAACGGTCAATTAGTGAAGTTGGCAAAAATAAAGGGTGACTTTATCTGGCATAGTCATGAGCAAGAAGACGAATTATTCCTAGTCATTAAGGGCACGCTCCATATGGATTTTCGGGATAAAAGCATAGAGGTGCAGGAAGGCGAATTCATTATCGTCCCAAGAGGAGTAGAGCATCGCCCACGAACAATCAATGATGAGGAAGTGCAGATCATGCTATTCGAACCCGCTGCAACCGTCAATACCGGCGCTATTCAAAATGAGCGAACTAGAAATGAATTGGAAGAAGTTTGATGCTTTCGCGTGAAGTGCTTCGTCTGTTGACCTATCGAAGCATAGAAAGCCCTATCTTTGTGTGGTGAAATACGTACTAACTATATTAATCGGGACGCTATATACCTTTTCCTTCCCTGAAGAGGTAGTGCCTTCTCATGCACTCTATTTAGGAACAATCCAGCTCAAACACGAACTAGAAGAGGAGCAGGCGATTATGTACATTAAGGTCTTTTCAGATGATTTGCAAAGCGCGATCCGCAATGCATCGCAGGACTTTCAGCCGGGTCCTTTATCCGACTTATTTGAGAAAAACGAAGCATTGATCAAGGCCTATTTCACGCAACATACCAGCATAATAATCAATGGGCAAGCAAGCATACCAGTATTATTCAAATGGGAGCAACAAAATGACATTCATTTATTGAGTTTCCGTCTCTCCTGCTCCACCCAATGGCAAGCCGTTGACTTTCAAGCCAACTTTTTCATGGAGCTATTCCCCACACAATCCAATGTCGTCAGTATTATTAACGGCGAGCAAAGGCAATTTGCCCGCCTGAATAAGCAAAAATCAAGCTGCCAGGCGAAATTCTAGCCCGCCTAACAGCTGAAAAGGAGCGTCTAGTTCCCCTTTTCATTAAAAATATCCATCAAGGCTTGGCTAGTCACCTCGACTCCGGTTTCAATACTCTTTTCTGGCGCTGGATAATAGAAGGGAGAATGAAGCCCCGGAAGATCACCGCTAGCCATTCGTTTTTCAGGAACAGTCCCCAACCAGTACAAGACTGTAGGAACCTTATCGGCAGTTTGACCATACATCGCAAAATCTTCTCCTACCATTTGCGGCTCTGCCTCTACGACATTAGCTTCCCCGATGGCTTTCGCAGCTGATACCAGCATGCGATCTACCAAGGCAGGTGTGTTATAATTGGCAGGTGTATAAGAATCAGGAATGACAACTTCTGGCATCTTATCATCTGGCAAACCGGCTGCGATAGCTACGCCGCGCGCAATTTCTTTAATTCGTCGATGGATCATCTGGCGAACCTCTTGCGTATAAGTTCGAACGGTCAGTTTCAATGTTACTTCATCGGGAATGATATTATGCTTAATGCCCCCTTTGATCGCCCCAACCGTCACAACGGCCGCATCAATAGGTTTGAGGTTTCTACTCACAATAGTCTGTAGTTCCATCACCATCATACTCGCAATCACGACTGGATCAATCGACATATGCGGTGCAGCACCGTGCGCCCCTACCCCTAATACTTTAATATCGATGCTTTCTGTATTGGCCATGGTATACCCCTTGCCAAACCCAACCTGCCCGGCAGGAATAGTAGGACTGGAGTGTAAGCCTACACCATAATCTGGAACGCCAAATTTCTTATATAAACCAGCTTCAAGCATTAATTTGGCGCCTTGTCCAATTTCTTCCGCAGGCTGCCCAATCATCATCAGCGTCCCCTTCCACTTATCCTTCATTTTGACCAATGTCCGAGCCGTTCCCAGCCAGGTGGTCATATGTACATCATGGCCACAAGAGTGCATCGTACCGGTTTGTTCGCCATTGTATTCGATAACCTGCTTGCTGGCATAAGGCAAATCCGTTTTCTCTGGCATCGGCAAGGCATCCATGTCTGTACGGTATAAAATCGTGGGTCCATCTCCATTTTTGAGAATACCTACTATACCATAGCCCCCAAAGTTTTCAGTGACTTCGAATCCTATCGATTTGAGTTCCTTCGCCAATCGTGCCGACGTTTCTTTCTCTTCTAAAGAAATTTCAGGGTTTTGGTGTATGGTCTTATAGAAGTCGACCAGGAAGGGAATATCCGCTTTTATGAGTTTTTTGTCCACTAGGGGCAAAGTAGGATTGGTAAAGGCGGAGCCTATCAATAGGCAGCCTATTAGTGTGATGTATCGCATAGCAAATTTTTTCTTACAGACGCTTCGTAAGCCGAAGCGCTTATGAAGTTGTTTAGGAATAATTTTTTGAGGCGAAATTTGAAGGAATAGGGTTCTGGGAACTGGTTTTTTCTTTAGCATAGCAGCGCTATGGTGAAGAAAAAAACTGTTTTCAGGTTTTTGTTCTCTCGAATTACAGCCAATCAATCATTCTTAAGCAACTTCTGTCACAATATTAAGAAAAATGTAGCGCTTTAGCGGATATGCAAGTAAAGTTTAGGGTATCGGAATGAAAAAATGGAGGAGTATATCGGCAAGTAGCCGTTGGATACTATTTCAGGGAGGTACTTAGGTGTTGAAGTAAGGTTTGGCGCTTTTGAATGATTTCTTCCTTCTTTGTTTGCGTCAGCTGTTGGAAAGATTGTCGCCGTCGAAACGATTGCCATTCGCCCCAATATTGCCAGGCCACCCAAGCGAACAATGACAAGGTCAATAGATATCCCCAGGCCCAAGTGGAGCCCAAATACCAGCCCACTAATTTGTACTGCAGATAGTAAAAGAGCGGAACCGTTACCAATCCCGTAATTGCTTTCACGGTAGCTTGGTAACCAATATAAATATCGATTTTCCGAGCTACGTAGGCAGGGATACCAGCCGCAAATAAGTGATTTATCGCTCCATATAGAAAAATGGGAAGTCCTAGTAATAGGCCTAAACCCTGCCCCAACTTAGTCTTTGCCCCTTCTTTCACAGTTTTATCATCCACATTATCGCTATCCAACAATCCGGCGTAGGCCGTCACATCAGCTTTCAAGCCCTGATAATAGGCTTCTTCCTCCGCTTTCTTTTCTTTTAAACGAATGGCTAATTGCTGGCTCCTTTCAAATTCTGCTGCCGCTACTACAGGATGTTCATTCCTTAAAATCGACTCTAATTGTCGGTGTACTTCTTCCACTTCGGCATCTCCCGTATCTATCAATAGGGCTCTAGTATTGGTCTCGAGCTGATTTGTTAATGTACGGACCGTATCTTTGGGTTTTTTCTCGTAAGCAGCTTGCCAATCGCGTACCTTAAGTGGCTCCCCTACATGGACCAATAATCGACTTCTAAATCGATTGGGTCTATCATAATTTAGCCCAATAGGCAGAATAGATAGATCCAGATCTTTGTATTGTTGAATGGCGCTGAATGCAATACGTGCCGTTCCTGTTTTAAATGGGCGAAGCCGGCGCTCCATATTACCTGTCTCTTATACACATCTCCGAGCCCACGAGACCGAGGCTGATCT
>CAJXUM010000934.1 GCA_913060855.1 uncultured Lewinella sp.
GGCTCGGAGATGTGTATAAGAGACAGGGTTTTATCAATGATATCAAGAAGATTATCGATTTCTTGCCCAAATCAAAGCAGATGTTGATGTTTTCTGCAACAATGCCTGGTAAAATTAGGCAATTTGCAAAGCGTACATTGAATGATCCTGTTCAGATCACCTTATCTGTATCTAAGCCAGCCGAAGGTATTTTTCAGGCGGCTTATGCGGCCCAAGATGATCAGAAACCAGCATTAATCAAGAGTTTGCTGGGTAATCGGAAAGAGAAAAAAGAACGGATACTTATCTTTTCAAAGACGAAAGCCGGTGTTAAGAACGTGGTAGGTATTTTGCGATCAGCGGGCTTGCAGGTTGGAGAAATCCACTCTGATTTTGACCAGAGTGATCGAGAAATGACCTTGCGTAATTTTAAAAATGGCAGCGTCAGTATATTAGTGGCTACCGATATCCTTTCTCGAGGTATTGATGCCAGCGGAATCAAATTGGTGATCAACTATGATGTGCCTAATGATCCTGAAGATTATATTCACCGTATTGGACGTACCGCAAGAGCCAATTCAGATGGCTTAGCGCTTACCTTTATCAATCGCCAAGACCGCCGGAAATTCAAGAATATCGAGCAATTGATGGAGAAAGAGGTACGCATATTACCTTTACCCGCTGATGTGCCGCCCTCTCAAGGTTCAGGGCGCCCGTCTAATCAAGGAGGGAGAGGGCGTAATAATCATTCTTCTGGAGGAGGAAGAGGAAGATCTTCTGGCCCCCGTTCGAACAGAAGAAATGATGGAAATAAGCCTAGACCCAAGCGAGGGAATAAAACGAATTAATCGTCTTTCCAACTATCATTTAGATTGGGGTTGCTTCGCAATTGAGCAGCCTCAAATCAAGCTATCCAAATGATCATCATCGGCTGCTACTCGGCTCTACGCCAAGAAATAGAGCCGTCTAATAGTGGTTCCTACTCACAGGTGCCTGCTAATCTTTATCTTATAATCCAGAAATATTCATGAGTATAGCTATCTTTGTAAGACAGGCTTAACCTATTTTAGAAGGGCGAGCCAAGATTCGAAAACCAGCTTTACAACATGAAACGGAATAAATCAACCCAGCTTTCGCTAGAAAGCAAGACTGTACTATTGTTATTTCTCTTCCTTTGTAGTACCCTATCCATTTATAGCCAAAAGGGTATGCTGAAGGGAAAAGTGGTCGATGCTCAATCAGGAACCGCTCTCAGTTATGCTACCATTCAAATATTTAAGGCTTCTGATAACTCGCTCCTCACCGGTGGAATTACCAATGAGGATGGCACTTTTAGTATAGAAAGTCCCATGGGCGATCTAAAAGGCGCTATTGATTTCATTGGTTTTCAGAGTTTTGATTTAGGGGCATTTTCTCTTTCTTCCACTCAGTCCGTCCATGATTTCGGCACCATTCAGTTGGCTTCCGCTAGCAGCACCTTAGATGAAGTGGTGGTGCAAGCGGAGAAAAGTAGCATGGAGCTGTCCCTGGACAAACGTGTTTTTAATGTGGGCAAAGACCTGGGTAATGCAGGAGGATCAGCCGTTGAAATTTTAAATAATATCCCTTCCGTCACGGTAGATGGAGAAGGGAATGTGAAGCTACGTGGGGCAAGTAATGTACGGATTTTGGTGGATGGAAAGCCTTCTGGTTTAATAAGCTTCAAAGGGGGAAGTGGACTCCAACAACTGCAAGCCAGTCTGGTGGAAAAGGTGGAGGTCATTACCAATCCATCGGCACGCTACGAAGCAGAAGGAATGGCCGGTATTATCAATATCGTCTTGAAAAAAGATCGAAATCGAGGATTTAATGGCTCTTTTGAGACCACCATTGGCAACCCAACTAACCTAGGTGGCGCAGCAAATGTCAATTATCGTCACAATAAGATCAACTTCTTTGTCAACTACGGGATCAATTACCGGATTATTCCAAGCATCAACAGTACACACCAAGAGGTCTATGCGCAGGATACTACCTACGTATCTGACCAGTCCTATGATGGTGAGCACATTGGGTTCTTCAATAATATCCGTGGTGGGTTGGATTATTTTTTTAATGAAAAAAACATATTGACTGCTTCTTATTTATACAGTGCAAGTAGCGGGGAGCGATTAACGGATCTTCGTTATGACGATTATATTTTCAATAGCCTCACTAGTTTTACCAAACGGACGCAGCATGAAGATGAAATTGAACCTATATCGGAGTATGTAGTCAGCTATAAGAAGCTTTTTGAAAAGAAGGGGCATGAACTGAATGCCGAAGTACGCTACCTGGACCATTGGGAAGACTCTGATCAAGTGTATACACAAAATTCCTTTTTCCCTGATGGAACACCTGATTCGGCAAAAGATCTTTTTCAGACCTCTCTCAATGACGAGACCGAAAAACAATTGTTGTTGCAGTTGGATTACGTTCAGCCACTAGGGAAAGAAGGGAAGTTTGAAACGGGACTCAGGAGTACTTTTCGGGATATGACCAATGACTATGTAGTGAGCCAGGAAAATGAGCAGGGCGTCCTGATACCGCTGGAGGGCTTGGATAATAACTTCATCTACAAAGAAAATATCAATGCAGTATATGGGATTCTTGGAAATAAGACTGGGAAATTCTCTTACCAAGTAGGTTTGCGGGTAGAATGGACAGATATCGAGACGATTTTGGAAGAAACGGCGGAAAGCAATCCTCGTCGATATACTAATCTTTTTCCTTCCGCCCATTTTACATATGACTTTGGAGAGACTGATGCCATGCAAGTCAGTTATAGTCGCCGTGTGCGACGACCCGTTTATAATGACCTAAGTGCCTATGTCACTTTTTCTGATAATCGTAATTTTTTCAGTGGCAACCCTGATTTGAATCCTGAATTCAGTGATGTCGTGGAAATAGGACATATCAAGTATTTTGAAAAGGGATCGATTGCCTCCACGCTGTATTATCGTTGGACTGATGATTATATAGAACGCTTACGTAGTGTGGACGATTTGGGGTTTTCCAATACCCGGCCTGAGAATTTAAACTCGGCGGAAGCTTATGGCTTGGAAATGTCTAGTTCCTACACACCGTACCAATGGTGGAAATTGGATCTCAATTTTAATCTCTTCTATGCCGAGATTGACGGCAGTAATATCAATGCTGATTTTACCAATACGACCACCAGCTGGTTTGTCCGAAAGACCTCTCGTTTTAATTTGACTAAAGGAAGTTACCTGCAGGTTAGGGGCAATTACGAAGCGCCGGTAAATACGGCACAAGGAAAACGCAAGGCTTTGTCTTTTATGGATTTGGCTTATAATCGCAAGATTTTTAAAGGTAAGGGGACCTTGACCCTCAATATCTCGGATGTATTCAATTCCCGAAAGATTAGAAGCTTTACGCGCAGCGATAACTTTATCGCTGATAAGATTTCGCAGCGGATTCGCCGCCAGATCAATTTGACGCTTAGTTATCGATTGAAGCAGTCTTAGCATAGTTGCTGTTTAGACTTCTGCAGTTTTCTCGGGAGCGCTAGGGAAACTTCTGGGGTCTTTTTCGCGTATCGCAGTACTGATGCTGTCTCTTATACACATCTCCGAGCCCACGAGACCGAGGCTGATCT
>CAJXUM010000935.1 GCA_913060855.1 uncultured Lewinella sp.
TCAATCACCTCCAGCTTGTGTTTTTCACCAATCGCATTGTCATTTTGATCATGCGCCGGGGTGATTTTCAAAGCCCCTGTTCCAAACTCGATATCTACGTAAGTATCCTCAATAATCGGAATAGCCCGATTGATCAAAGGGATAATTGCTTTTTTACCAACAAAATCTTTGAAGCGTTCATCATTGGGATTAACGGCGATAGCCGCATCTGCCATGATGGTTTCCGGTCGTTGGGTCGCGATAACGATTCCCTTATCCGGTTCTCCTTCAATATCATAACGAATATGGAAAAGTTGGGCATTCTCTTCTCCGTAAATCACCTCTTCATTCGACAATACCGTTTGGGCTTCAGGATCCCAGTTGGTCATACGTAGTCCACGGTAGAGCTTACCCTTGCGATGCAAGTCCACGAAAACCTTGACTACTGCTGCGGATAATTTCGGCTCCATCGTGAAGCGAGTTCTCTCCCAGTCACAGGAGGCACCCAGCTTTTTCAGCTGGTCCAAAATAATGCCACCATATTTATCCTTCCATTCGAATGCGTAGCCTAGGAACTCTTCTCTGGTGATATCAGATTTCTTGATACCCCGATCTGCTAACATCTGTACGACTTTCGCTTCCGTAGCTATAGATGCATGATCCGTACCGGGTACCCAGCAAGCATTCTTTCCCTCCAAACGCGCCTTGCGAATCAAGATATCTTGGATCGTATTATTCAGCATGTGGCCCATGTGCAGAACACCCGTCACGTTGGGTGGTGGAATCACTATACTATAAGCCTCTCTATCATCAGGTACGGAATGGAAATAATTGTGAGCCATCCAATGCTCATACCATTTTTCCTCTGTCTCTTTTGGATTGTAACGTGTCGAAAGTGTCATTGTAGAATAGATATTTTTAAAATCAACGATTCTGTGCGTTTAAAGTTCCTTGTTTCTTAAATGAGCCATCAAACGCTCCCTTCCATACTATTTTGGTTCTCTGACAATTTTCTGCTTTTGAGTCAGCGCATTAGGTAAAAGGCCTGCTTCCTTTGGGCGCAATCCTCTCACCTAAAGCGCTGACCACAAAAATTGTCAAAGAAGGACTATTTTTCTGCTAGAGCAGGAGTCGTGGGAGCAGTTGCGAAGGACATTTCCACTTGATTACGCAACAGATCATCCATCGTTTCTCTTTCTCGAACAAGGTGTGCCTGACCATTGTAAATCATCACTTCTGCTGGTCGAAACCTAGAATTATAATTGGAGGCCATAGAGAAGCAATAGGCACCTGCATTATGGATACAAAGAATATCTCCTTCATTGATTTCGGAGATTCGTCGATTGATTCCAAATGTGTCCGTTTCGCAGATGTAGCCTACCACCGTATAGAACCGCTTTTTAGTCAGCGGTTTCGATATATTGGTGATCTCATGATAAGCATCATAAAACATGGGACGGATGAGGTGATTTAAGCCCGAGTCAATCCCCGCAAAGACAGTAGAAGTGGTTTGCTTAATCACATTTACCTTAGCTAAGAAGTACCCCGCTTCGCTTACCAAAAACTTGCCCGGCTCAAACATCAAGCAGAGGTCTCTTCCATAGTCGGCACAAAAATCATTAAATCGTTCTGAGATCTTGGTCCCCAACTCTTCAATATCGGTCGCACTATCTCCTTCTTTGTAGGGTACTTTAAAACCACTACCAAAATCGATATAGTCAAGGTTTTCAAAGTCGCTAGCTACATTGAGCAAAATTTCTGCTCCTCTCAGAAATACATCTGCGTCGATTATTCCCGAGCCGGTATGCATGTGTAATCCTTCAATAGCCAATCCAGTAGACTCCACGATTCTTTTCACCAAAGGCATTTGATGAAAGGAAATACCAAACTTGGAATCGATATGTCCAACAGAAATCTTGCTGTTTCCCCCCGCCATGATATGCGGGTTAATTCGGATACAGACCGGAATATTGGGGTGAAGCTGTCCAAATTGCTCTAGAATAGATAGGTTGTCGATATTAATACGCACCCCGAGTGCTGTGGCCTCCTCGATTTCTTCAATGCTCACACAATTGGGGGTATAGATAATATCTTCCTTCTTGAATCCCACTTTTAGTCCCATTTCCACTTCCTGGATAGACACAGTATCTAGGCCTGATCCCAGCGTATTGAAGAACTTCAGCACATTAATATTACTCAGGGCCTTACAAGCGTAATTGATCTTTAAGCGTTTGACCTTGAAGGCTGATTGTATACGTTTATACTGACGCTCCATGATGGCAGTGTCATAAATATACAATGGGCAGCCGTATTGCGCTACCAAATCTAAGGGATCAACTCCCCCGCTCAGCTGATAACGATCATTTTCAAGGTTCATCTAATGGTATTTTTCTAAATAAACCGCAAAGATAAGTTTTTTGTGCCGTGTCCGCTATAGGTACTCCTAAAATGCTGCGGGAAAGTTTGAATCCGATCCAATACTGAGAAAATATACTTATTTTGATGGTTCATACACCATTTTTGATCCTGCTGGCATCTTTAAAGGCAAACGAAACAACAAACAGTGACTAATTCCGAACTCATAGCAGCCTGCCGAACGAATGATCGAAAAGCACAGCAAATGCTTTTTGACCGGTTCTCGCCCATGATGATGGGTGTCTGTAAGCGGTATCTCAAAACGCAGGAAGATGCGGAAGATATCCTGATTGAAGCTTTTTGGAAGGTATTTAAAAGCCTGCCCCAGTTCAAATCTATGGGAAGCTTTGAGGGATGGATACGTCGAATTGTTGTGAATGAATGCCTGATGTTTTTGCGCCGTCGTCACAATTTCAATCTGACCGTAGAAATCGATCAGAACCTCGATGTAAAGACGACCGTCAGCACACAAGATGAATTGGAAGCACAAGATATTTTAGCCCTTTTGGAGCGACTTCCTACGGGCTATCGAACTGTTTTTAATTTATACGTTTTGGAAGGATATAAACACAGGGAAATTGCTGAGATTCTTGGCATTAGTATCAATACCTCTAAATCGCAGCTCATCTTAGCCAAGAAAAAATTACAGCAGCTTTTACTGAAGATTAATTACCCAGGTTTGAATCAAGAAGAAGCCGGATAATTTAAAGGTATATGAAATGGAAACGTCCTCAATGGCCAAAAAAAACGACTGTTATTAAAATGGAACCAAAGAAAGACATATTTGATCTGTTTAAGGAAAATGAGCATAAATTGGCCGAACAGCCAGCCCCTCTTGTTTGGCGTCGCCTAGAGCGAAAGCTGGATTCCAGCAAGAAACGAAGTGCTCCTGCTTTAAACCGTCAACTACACGGTCAGATGGGTATCGCCGCTGCTATTCTACTACTCTTTACTGTTGTTACGATTATGGTTTTGGTGCTTCCAGACAAAAAACAAGCACCGCTCGCTCAGGGTAGTAATATGGTATTTGAAGAACTATCGGCAAGTGAAGATGATCAGGTTCTACTGAAAGTAGTCGAGTTTACACGCAAGCACGAATCTCGCTTAGCTAATCCTCAACTGGAAGGAGATGAGCAAAAAATCATTCTTCCAACTCATTCAGCAAAAGTGATTTTGTTGAATAACGAATGATCTTTTAATGGATAATGAGTAATTAATAGT
>CAJXUM010000936.1 GCA_913060855.1 uncultured Lewinella sp.
GAGATCAGCCTCGGTCTCGTGGGCTCGGAGATGTGTATAAGAGACAGGTGGTAGAACAAATGCCAAGATTTCCTGGTTGTGAGGACCTCGATGCCAATGACCAAGAAAAGAAAGCTTGTTCAGATAAAAAACTACTCGAATTCATTTATGAAAACATCTCCTATCCTTCGATGGCTCGCGAAAATGATATCCAAGGAACAGTAGTGATACAGTTTGTAGTGGAGAAAGACGGGAAAATTACGGGTGCAAAAGTGGTTAGAGAAATTGGTGGAGGATGTGGCGATGAGGCCATCCGAATTATCGATCTAATGGAAAAGATGCCCCAAAGATGGATCCCAGGTAAACAACGAGGCCGTGCGGTACGGGTCATGTTTAACCTACCGATCAAATTCTTATTGAAGAATGTCTAATATTTACCATTAGCATACAGCGCCTTGCAGAAGATGGAATCTTTTGCAAGGCGCCACTTCTATTTCGGGTAAGATCAACTGGCGATATAGGCAGCGATACCTATTAATAGGATTAGTATGATGAATAGGAATCCGCGCATCACCAACTTATCACGTTTGATTCTAGCAGTCAATTCTTTGATCTCCTCCTTCAATTCCAACCCTTGAATGACTTTTTCTACAGCATTTTTGGCTTTTACCCCAAAAACACCATCTTTCACAATATAGTCGACCGCTCCCTTCTTCAAGACGCTTACCGCCGTGCCGATCGCATCCTGAGAAGACAACATGATTACCTTCGTCTCGGGCGATAACTCTAATATTTTCATCAAAGTCTGCAACCCGTTTATGGCATTTTCCTTTACCGTATCCATATGAAAATCCAGCACAATAATGTCTGGCCTTTGATGGATACTTTCAATCAGGTCTTCACCATTATAGAAAGATTTGATGTCAAGCGTGTCGATCAATTTGAGCTGGCCACTTACCATTTTATGGACCATCGGCTCGTCATCTACTAAAAAAACTTTATAGGATTTGTCTACGTTATTCATTGAACTCATTACCATTATTCTGTATTAAGGACTATGCTATTCTGTTAAAAAACTGGTTGTCTTTCTCTAACTGTTCCAATTGACTTTTACGGTCGGCTACTTTCCGTTCCCGCTGAACATGTCCGCCAAAGACGACGAGTTGCGTGCAGATTGTGCCGACGAATAAAATAATTAAGCCTAATCCTAGAGAGCTGCTATCTCGAAAAACCATTACGGTAATTACTAATAATATATTGATGGTGTACAGCATGATACTTGCCACCTTATGGGAAGCCCCCATCGCTAGTACTTGATGATGAATGTGATTTCGATCGGGTGTAAAAGGAGAACGGCCTGAGGCCACCCGAATAATAAAAACGCGGGAGGTGTCGGCAATAGGGATCGCCATGATGGCTAGTACGACAACGGCGGGAGATACAAAATCCAGCCCTATACTCGACTCTCCTTGAAAATTCATGAAGAAAATCGCCAAAATGGAAACCGTGAGCCCTAGTAATAGAGAGCCGGTATCTCCCATAAAAATCTTATTAGGGTATTCTCTAAAGTTGAATCGCAAAAAACCGAGTAGCGAACCACCTACTGCAAAAGCAAGCATCGCATATTCAAACCTGCCAAAAGCATATAGGAGTGCCCCAAAAGTAAAGCAGTTTATTCCTCCCAATCCTCCAGCTAAGCCATCAATACCGTCAATCAAATTAAAGGCATTGGTCACCCCGACAATTAGAAACATGGAGATAAAATAACTCCAGAAGGTATTCAATTCATGAATACCCAAAAAGCCCTGAAGGTCAAATATCCGTACTCCACCAAAGGTGAGCAATCCCGCCACACCCAATTGTATAAAGAGTTTCTTATGCGCTCGCATCAGGATCAAATCATCCTTTAGTCCCATAAAAAACAGCACCAAATAAGCGGTTAAGACATATTTGTATTCAGGGAAATCATTTAAATCTCTCGCCCAAAGGGTAAAAGAAATGATCACACCAATAAATATACCAATCCCCCCTAAACTAGGTATGGGCTTCTGATGCACCTTTCGTTCATCGGGAACATCAAAGAGCTGCTTTTGATAAGCAACTTGCAAAATGGATGGAATAACTAACAAGGTAATGCACAATCCTGATGCAAATACCAACGACAGCCTTAGCAAATCATTCATATTATTAACTATCTATTTGTGGCAAGACCAGGATTTGAATTAAAACGGTATACGGTAAAAGGTGTGGAAAGGTTCTACTAAAATATATTTTGAATCAAAAATAGTATTTAAACGTATATTTTAAAAGTATAATCAATAGAAATACTCAAACAAGTAACACATAACCTTAATGATCCCCCTACAAAAGCCCAAACTTGCCATCATTGGCACAGTGGGACTACCCGCCCAATACGGCGGATTTGAATCCCTTGTTGAACAACTCGTCCTACACCTCGCTGATCACTACGAAATGACTATTTATTGTAGTGGAAAATTTTACCCTAAGTCAGAACGTCTTGAACATTGGAATGGCGCCAAGCTAAAATATATCCCGCTGAATGCCAATGGCTTTCAAAGTATACCCTATGACATGATTTCAATCATTCATGCGGCCTTCCGATCGGACCTATTACTTATCCTCGGGGTGTCCGGCTGCATATTGTTACCATTTGTGAAATTCTTCACCAAAAAACGATGCTTTGTTAATATCGATGGGATAGAATGGAAACGAAACAAATGGAGTGGCATCATCAAAACCTTCCTCCGCTACTCCGAAATCCAAGCCGTGGAAATAGCGGAAACGGTGATCACCGACAATGAAGTGATCAGAAAGTACTTGAAAGCCACTTATGATTATGATAGTTATTTGATTGAATACGGCGGTGACCAAGCCTTTCCTGTGGCGGTAGCAGATACTGACAAAATAACTTACCCCTTTTTGGCGGGGCGCTATACCTTTATGGTCTGTCGGATCGAGCCAGAAAATCATATTCATATTCTTACTGAAGCGATGAGTCAACAAGAGGAGTTGCCTTTGGTGATTGTAGGTAATTGGAACAATAGCGAATATGGTCGCAATTTACGTGAAGAGTACGGCCATCTACCTCATTTCTACCTATTGGATCCTATTTATGAGAAACAAGCCCTCAACTTACTTCGATCCAATTGTTATCTCTACTTGCACGGCCATAGTGCAGGTGGTACCAATCCTTCCCTAGTGGAAGCCATGAATTTGGCACTACCCATTTTGGCCTATGATGTAGGATACAATCGAGAAACTACCGAAGATGAAGCCTTCTATTTTAGCACTGCAAGTGGTCTATTGAACATCATTCAAGACATGACACCGAAGAAAGCCAAAAAAGCCGCCGATCAAATGAAAGCCATCGCCGCCCGTCGCTATACCTGGGAAGTCATCGCCCGCAAATATGGTAATATGATGCGGTAGCAAAGACCTTATTCATGGCTTAATTCTGCTGCCATGGGGAACTAAATCCCGCAGCCATACGTTATGCTACTGTTATGGATACCAAACAATTACAGATAGAATTACAATTTAGAACCAGTCGGAGTTCTGGGGCAGGCGGGCAGCATGTCAATACTGTCTCTTATACACATCTGACGCTGCCGACG
>CAJXUM010000937.1 GCA_913060855.1 uncultured Lewinella sp.
AAGAGACAGTTGGGAGCAGTATAAATCTGGTATACTACCATTATGAAAAGAACGAAAATCAAAAGCATGTATCAAAAATCCATTTCGCTCCTTTTACTTCTTCTTTTGACTGGGCTAGCGCAGGCTCAAGGATTAGATGAACTATCGAAAACGACCGATGAGTTATTTAGTAAGTATATTTCTGATGATAAACCGGGAGCTGCGGTCGTAGTCGTAAAAGACGGTAAAGTAGTCCATAAAAACACCTATGGACTAGCCGACTATGAAAATAAAGTACCGTTGTCTGCAAGCTCAGTATTCGATATAGCCTCTGTTTCAAAACAGTTTGTGGGCTACGCTGTCGCCCTATTAGAAACGGAGGGCAAGCTCTCCTTGCAAGACGATGTGAAGACATACATTTCGGAATTTCCAGACTTTGGGCATACCATCACTATTGGGCATCTTCTTTATCATCAGAGTGGCTTGAGAGATTGGCCGTCTGCTATGAAATTGGCAGGAGTTGGGTTCGATGATGTGCTTACTTTCGAGCAAATTCTATCTATGGTATACCGACAGGAGGATCTCAATTTTGTTCCTGGTTCTAGGTACATCTATTCCAATACGGGATACAACGTCCTGGTTGAAGTAATCCAGCGGATCACACAGCAATCGTTCAGAGCATGGACAAAAGAAAAAATTTTCCTGCCATTGGGGATGGAAAATACCTTCTTTAGAGACCAGTTTGATGAATCGATTCCAAATGCGGTAAAAAGCTACTTCAAAGAAGAAGATCAAATGAAGCTGAGTACCAATAGCTTGACTGCAATGGGATCCAGTTCCTTACAAACGACCATAGAGGATTTTGCCTTATGGTTGCAGTACCTCGATAGCGCGGATGCTAAAAATCTTATGGCCATAATGCAGGTACCGGGAAAACTTACTACCGAAGGACCAGCTAAATATGCCTATGGTGTCGAAATAGATAGGTACTATGGTCTGAAGCGCGTATCTCATGATGGAAGCTGGGCTTCCTTTAATAGCTATATGGCCTATTTTCCTGATCAGCATTTTTCGATAGCTGTGTTCTTGAATCATAAAAACTGGGTGGAAGGATTTGCTCGGGAAGTAATAAAGATATACCTCCAGGATGAGTTTCAAGGAGATAGAGAAGAACCTTGGTTTTATGATGAAGAGCAACCTGAAATATCAAAAAACATTGACCTTGATCTTTCGCGATATACGGGGATTTATTACCTGGAAAAATACCTGTCATATCTGACTATTACGGAGGAAAAAGGACAGTTATATGTAGAAGCAACTGATGAAGATAAACAGCTGATGCAAGCCGTTTCCGCTACCCGGTTTTGGGTAGACGCTTATGATTCCTCTATTTATTTCAATACGGATAAATCAGGCAACATAGAAAGTGTTACGTATCATAAGTCACTTTGTGAACGAAGGGAGTCCATACCTTCAAAAGATGCACTGGATCTTTCTACCTATGAAGGTAATTACTATAGTCGGGAGTTGAATACCAGCTATCAGGTCGTGCTGGAAGCTGGGCAGCTATATCTATCAAATCTTAGAAATGGTCGGTTTCCATTGGAGCAAATATGGAAAGATGGTTTTAGCAGTGAGACGATCTATGCACCGCTGGTTGATTTTCGAAGAAATACGAAAGGAGAAATTGTCTCTTTAGCGGTGTCACAATTCAGAAGTAGAAACCAAGTCTTTAGAAAGCAAGGGGTGCTGGATTAAGCCTCTAAGAGCTTCTTTGTAAGGCGGTCTAGCTATTGGTATCTTCACTCTTGCAGTTGTCTTCTTAGTGTAAAGGTTTAGCGAAAACAGAGGCGAGTATGGATAGATATACACAAAAAGAAGTAAATTAGAAGAGCTAACCTACCACTTCAGTAAATAGAGAGACCATGAAGATCTTACTTTTTAATTTCTTAGGCCCTGAACTACTTCTGATTCTATTCTTTCTCGGCTTAATTGTCCCCGTACTACTATATATCAATACCATCCATAAAACCTTGGATGAAATTAGGGATGAATATCGTTTAATTCCATCTAGGAGCCCTATGCTTCTTCTCGTACCGCTTCTGGGTAATTTTATGCTTTTTCTTGTTGTGATAAAATTAAGTCAGTCATTGGAACTTGAATTTGAAGACCGAGGAATAACCGCTGACGGGAAAGGGTTTGGCCAAAGGGTGGGGCTAATGATGAGCACTGCCTTTCTACTTATCGTTCTAACCGTTGTATTGGGCTTTTCTGGACTCTCGATAGTCGTATTCCTGTTGCCTTTGCTTAGGATACTTGGCATTGTAGGGCTGGTTTGTTGGATCATTCACTGGACAAAAATGTCTGCTTATCGGAAGATAATCCTCACGAATTCGGTTAAATTAGTATGAGGGTATAGCGTTGAGGAAAGAATAGTAAAATAATGCTACTTTAGATAACAATGACCATATTCTAGTAGAATCAAACTAATCCAAATGGCCTGCCCTGGTATGAAAGACCCAACGGAAGCACTGCAACAGCATATGGAGGAATTCCAACGTATGCTACATGCCCAAAAGTACCTCGCCGTCGTGCAACAAAAGATAGCCACAGAACAAGACCGTATCAGCATGGAGGAAGCAGTAGTAGAGGCGGAATATCGTGATGTAGAAAGGTTAGAATCCCTTTCCGTGCAAGCGCTATTCAGCAAAGTCTTAGGAGACAAGGCCGATAGGCTTGAGAAGGAACGCCAAGAGTACCTGGAAGCAGTCCTGGCGTTAAAGCAATCTTATAAAGCCTTAGAGTTGTTACAATTCGAGGAGCAGGTTTTACAAGAAAAAACTATTGCCATTCCACAAAAACAAGCGCTCATCAAATCCCTACTAAAAGAGCAGGATCACAACCTGCTGGATGACCCACAAAAAATGGGATGGTTAAGACTCTTCGAAGCGATGGAAAGGGCCTCGAAAATGGCCGTTGATGTACAAGAGGCTAAGGAAATCGGCCAGTCCTGCCAAGAACGGGCCATTTTCATTATTGAGCTACTGCAAGAGGCAGCCGACTTGCGGGAATGGGAAAAGAGTAGATGGGATCCTGATTACGCAGTGGAGAAGACCAAAGTCGATCAAGCGCTGGATGAGTTTTATCGTTTATACCAGGAGCTGCAAACCTTTGAGCTGGAAGTTGAAGACCTTCAGTTAAATGCTAGATTACCTACTGTCAGCACTATTGGTCAATTTGAAGATTCAGTGAGCATATATCACAATAACCTCATCAATGATTGGGTCGTGAAAAACAGAATCAGCAGTATACTCAAGGTGATGAATAATCTGCTGGAGAGAATTAAGATCTTGTACGAGGCGGTACTCCATAAGGAGCAAGCGACGGCACCAGAGATTCCTTATTTGGAGGAGATAAGAATGCGGCTGATGTCGAGGGACTAGATTTAATCTGTCCCTTAGGACGCCAGGCAAACCTTGCGCTTGACAATTTGTAGCTGTCCTTCTTCCTTTAATTTTTTTACCGCTCGGATCACCGTTTCAACGTGCAGGCCTAAGCTATCCGCTAATTGTTGTCGCGTATAAGACCTGTCTCTTATACACATCTGACGCTGCCGACGAAGAGGATAGTGTAG
>CAJXUM010000938.1 GCA_913060855.1 uncultured Lewinella sp.
GAGATCAGCCTCGGTCTCGTGGGCTCGGAGATGTGTATAAGAGACAGCTCATATCGTTCCTGCAAACCACGGAGAATTGAAATAGTATCTTCTACACTAGGCTCACCGATAGTTACGGTTTGGAAGCGCCGTACGAGTGCTTTGTCCTTTTCAAAATACTTTTGGTATTCATCGAGGGTAGTAGCGCCGATGGTACGGAGTTCGCCACGGGCCAAAGCAGGCTTGAGAATGTTGGCTGCATCGATAGCACCTTGCCCACCTCCCGCGCCAATCAGCGTATGGATTTCATCAATGAAGAGAATGATTTCTCCATTCGACTCGGTTACTTCTTTGATCAGGCCCTTCAATCGCTCTTCAAACTCTCCTTTATACTTGGCTCCGGCCACCAAGCCAGAAATATCTAGCGTAAATATTTTTTTGGATTTCAGGTGTTCGGGTACATCACCTTTCACGATACGCCAAGCGATTCCCTCAACAATAGCTGTTTTACCAACCCCCGGTTCTCCAATGAGGAGCGGATTGTTTTTCTTTCTACGTGAAAGAATATGCAAAACGCGACGAATTTCTTCATCTCTTCCGATGATAGGATCTAGTTTTCCCGACTCCGCTCTTTCATTAAGATTGACCCCGAATTTCCGCAGCGCATTATAACTGTCTTCCGCACTTTGATCGGTTACCTTTTTTCCTTTCCGCAGCTCATTGATAGCATCTATCAAGCCTTTTTCAGTGGCACCTTGATCTTTCAACACCCGAGCGCCTTGATCTGTACCCTGCAAAATGCCTAAGAAAATAAGCTCTATGGATATATATTCGTCTCCAAATTTGCTCAACATTTTTTTCGCCCGACTCAAGGCTCTATTCGCATCATTGGTCAGAAACTGTTTCTCGGTACCTTTTACTTTGGGGTATCCTTTAACTGCATCTTCTAGTTTGAGTCGCAGCGAAGCCATATTTACCCCTACCTTTTGTAGGAGAAAATTGGCCACGTTTTCGTCAATTTCTATGATACCTTTGATTAGGTGAGTTGTATCTACTTGCTGTTGATCCAAGCCAGCAGCTAACTGCTGCGCTTTTAAAATGGCTTCCTGTGCCTTGGTCGTGAAATTATCGTAAGTCATTTATTGTATTTGGTTCTTTTGAAACTAACGTGCAACAATTTACTGATTGTTTTATTTTTTTCGCTAAAAAAGAGCAGAATCGTTCAAAATGCGCGTCATCCGGTCCATAATTTGCTGTCGGTCCAATGAAAAAGTAGCTTGACTTATATCTAAATGATCAAATATAGCCAAGGCCTGCTTCGCTTTTAAACGGCATTTCTCCGCATCCTGTTGCATATAGCGGTAATCCGCATCTCGGGCTAACAAGTGCGCTAAGAAATCAAGCTGCCCCTCATTAAATTGTCTTTTCAATAGCAAAAAATCCATCCATTGTGCAGGCTCAAGGGCATCTAATTCCTTGGAATTGAACTGTAATAGCTCGTCATAGGATTCCTCCAATATAATTATACCAGGACCTGGATCTTTTCCCAATAAGATAGCTAAAACTTTGGCTAACTCCTGCGCCCAACGAAGAATATAATCTCTTTGAATCATTAATGGTCTTGTTCAGTAATAAGAATTGAGTATATGAAAAATAGATTTTTTTATCAGACGAAGCTCTATTATTGCCGCATACCTGGGTGGTACGTGTCGATAAAAAGCTGAAGTATAGGCGAAAAAGATATTTTCATATGACAATTTATTATTGCTAAACAAGGCTACAACGGGTAGGACAATGCCTTACTCCGCTTGCGTTTTTATTAAGGGGAACAGGTAAATACTGCTTGTAGACACACAAAACAGTCTTGCGCATGCCTAAGTTTCGTTTTATTAAAAACGAAGTTTAATCATACGTTTAAGAAGGGTAGAAAGGCTATTTAAAAAATGGGTTATTCCCAGCTAGTCGCTGGTTTTCCCAAAAAGAGAACCCAATAAAATAGGTGCGTCAAACTTAAGACACTTTACTTTAAAAGATGCTATCTCACCCAACTTACGATGCCTGCTGTGTTTATCAATTACCTATTGGTCTATTTTGGACCTTCGCCGGACGAAGTGGTTGAGGATGTGGTAAGGAATGAAAAATAGATAACCAAGTCCAAGGACCTAAATATTTATTCTTCATTCCTAGCCGTTGAGCTTCGCTCCAATGCCGCCATTAAATCCGAATCCAATCGCCACAATTCATAGGTTTCTATCAAATATGCCAACTTTTGATGATAGCGCCGGCTCGTGGCATAGCCCGCCATTTTCAGGCCCGCTGCCGCCGCCGCGTAATACGGAACCTTGGTTTTTCCATTAAAGAAATCCCCCGCTTTGTAACCCGACATCTTTTGGTAGACCTTTGCCATCTGGCTCAGATCTACAGGTTTCCGTCCCACTTTAAAGGTAGACCAGATCCAGCTATAACAGCCTTTATTACCGGTCGAACAGGGGCGGGTCAATAACTGTGTATGCCGCGCATAGCTATCACCTACGGTCTTGTATTTTTCAAAGCGATCATAGTGATGGTCGTCATGCATATTAAATACACCAACCGCCGGAGGTCTGAAAATGAATTCATCATCCCTCAAATATTTAAATTCCTTCCTTTTTATCTTTTTCCGCGCTCCCGAACTCGGCAAAGCCTTGATCCCAAATTGATTGTTTGAAGCCGTTGCCAGACCAGAGGACCCTGCATTCGATTCCAATAGAGCCTGCGCCAATTTAATACTAGCTAACACCTTATGCAGCTGCATGTCGCGCATGGCTACTGCCTGATGCTGGTCAATATAATTTACAAATCGCTGTGCATTCTTCAACTTTCTACCAGAGAATCCCTTCTGACGTAGCTTGGCAGTGATATTCTCCTTATCCCAACTCGTGTACACGATCAGCTGGTTATTTTTGGTGAAACCAGCCCCATCAGTCTCTGGTGCCCCTTGCGGATCATTCTCTTTCCTGATACTAACATCAGTACCCAGGGTGAGTTGGTCAGCATAAAAGCGCTGGATGGTTCCCTCTCCTATTGTTCCAATTTTGGCTAGACCATCCTGATAAACTTCCGTCAATCCTTTAATAATAGGTAGCTGTGAGAGTTCATCCCAGTGTCGTTGATAGATAAAGAGGGTTGCGAAAAGGCCACAAAGCAGTAAAATACCTACAAAAAAACCAGTGGCAACTTCCCTGATACTAGCCATTAAGCTTTGGATCAAGTTCAAAATAGTTGATTTAAAAGTTCTTGTTTTCAAAAAGCTATACTTGAAACTATTCAATAATTTCACAATAGCTCCTTGTGGTTCTAGATGTAGTTCTTTTTCGTGGCCATATGGCCTTAGAGCATGTTTGGGCAAACCTCAATTGCCTCCAAGCGGTAAATTTTATTTTATTTTGCGTTAGATTTTTCGCCCAATTGCCCGCATTGGACTGCAAATTCTGCCTTGATTAAAATAAAATTTGCTCACTTTCGGCTAATCATGCCTGCCCAAACATGCTCTTAGAATCCCATAGGTGAGTTATGATTTGATGTGCTGTCCGTTATACCTGTCTCTTATACACATCTCCGAGCCCACGAGACCGAGGCTGATCTCG
>CAJXUM010000939.1 GCA_913060855.1 uncultured Lewinella sp.
TCTACACTATCCTCTTCGTCGGCAGCGTCAGATGTGTATAAGAGACAGAGGTGTGATTATCCCATTCTCAGTGGTATTCTTTGACAAGATTAAAATTGATGATCCAGTTGGTGCCACTTCTGTACACTTGGTGTGCGGTATTTGGGGAACCTTGGCTGTGGGTATCTTCGGTGGAGCTAGCTTCCTTACCCAATTGATTGGTTGCTTTTCGGTGATCGGATTTACTTTCGCCTTCTCTATCGGCGTAGGTTATGTCATCAAGGCCACTTTAGGACTTCGCGTATCTGAAGAAGAAGAAATGAAGGGGTTAGACATCGGAGAACACGATATGATGGCTTATGCTGACTCTGTGGAAACTGGGTCTTATAACCTTTCCGTGAAATAAAAACTAAACATCTTGGTGGAGCAGTTCTCAAGAGGACTGCTTCCCAATTCTTGATTCTAACTTTACTTCTTTAGCGCTTTTATCATCAACCTAAGTACATAATAAAAAAGCCCCTGCTCTACGAAAGCAGGAGCCACATCAAGAAAACGGTATAATAACCGAGTTCTCGACCATAATTAAGCGAATCAAAATTAAGGTTTTAACTGAAAAAACAAAACTCCTTTGAGAGGATCGCTTGTTTGCTGGTTTCTTGATGATCATTTTACAGGATTTCAATTTGGTATTGGGAATCCCTGTCACCTCATTCTGTTTAATAAGCTTAAAAATCTAATGATCATGAAACTATTTAGAACATTAACATTGATGCTAGCATTGGGACTTGTTGTACAAGTGAATGCTCAAACAAAGGATGCTACAGCCGTAGCCGAAAAGACAATTGCGGTTGAAACGGATAAAGAAAAAACGGCCCCTGCAGTAGAAGAGGAGGAAGATGAAGAGCCTACATTTACGCTTTCGGGCTCTGCAGATACGTACTTTCGGACCAACCTAAATGCCCCCAATGACATTACAAAAAGTGGCCTTGTAGCTCCAGCTACTTCTTTTGCTAACCTACCTGGGTTTTCTTTAGGTATGATCAATTTGGTAGGGGCGTATGAAACAGCGAAAGGTGGGGTAGTAGCAGACTTGGTTTTTGGTCCTAGAGGATCTGACGCTGTATTTGCTTCTCCATTGTATTCCAATTCTGCCCAGATTGTGAATCAGTTGTATGCGTATTGGAATGTATCTGATAATGCGACTATCACGATGGGTAACTTCAATACTTTCTTAGGATATGAAGTGATTTCTCCAACAGCTAACTTTAATTATTCTACCTCTTATATGTTTTCTTACGGTCCTTTCTCTCATACAGGGGTTAAATTGGATATCACATCAGAGAGTGGATTTAGCTTTATGGCTGGTATTTTGAACCCAACAGATATTACAGAGTTTAATCCAACTGGTGATTACTTCTTTGGTGTACAAGCAGGGTATGGCGGGTTTTATCTAAATGGTTTGTTTGGAGATAGCTATACACAGATTGATTTGACGGGAGGAATTGATGTATCTGAGTCCTTTTATTTAGGTATCAATGCTACTGTAACTGACACGGGAGATGATACTGGATTCTCCGGCGTTGCTTTATATGCACAGTTGGCAGCAAGTGATGACTTTAAGGTTGGAGCACGGGTTGAGTTGTTCCAAGACAAAGCCACTGTTTTTGGTGATTTTGCAGATACTAATACGTCTGATTTCACTTTAACAGGAAACTACACTACAGGTAATTTGACGATTATTCCTGAGATTAGATTTGACACTGTTTCTGAAGATGTTTTCTTCGATACAGATGGTGCACCTAGTAGTAGTTTGGCTTCTTTCTTGCTAGCTTTTGTTTACGGATTTTAATCCACCTTTTACCCTCTGATGAGACGGATAAAAAATAAAATGATTGAATTTCGGCTTTTAAATATTTTGCTAAATAACTGACTGGAAGAAAGTTGTGTGCAAGATTTTAAAAGCCTTAAAAAGAAATTTGATCAATTTATTTCCGTCAAACTACTAGGAGGAGTAGGGATGGAGCTGATAATACTTTTATAAATACAAAACAATTTTTACACGATGGCAAAATCAAAACTAGAGTACATTTGGCTTGATGGCACTGCACCAACACAAGGATTACGAAGTAAAACAAAAATTGTAAAGGACTTTAGCGGTAAACTGGAAGATTGCCCAATGTGGTCTTTCGACGGTAGTTCTACTCAGCAAGCTGAGGGTGGTTCTTCTGACTGCTTACTAAAACCTGTTTGTATCTATCCCGATCCTGATCGTAAAGATGCATACGTGGTAATGACTGAGGTACTTAATGCTGATGGTACACCGCACCCAACCAATGGCCGTGCAACTATTCAGGACGATGATAATGATTTCTGGTTCGGTTTCGAACAAGAGTATTTCCTTTGGGATCCTGAGACAGATCTACCGCTTGGTTTCCCCGTTAATGGTTTCCCTGCACCACAGGGCCCATACTATTGCTCTGTTGGAGCGAAGAATGCATACGGAAGAGAAATTATTGAAGAGCACATGGATATTTGCTTGGAAGCAGGCTTAAATCTAGAAGGTATTAATGCCGAAGTTGCTGCTGGCCAGTGGGAATTCCAGATTTTTGCCAAAGGAGCAAAAGATGCGGGTGACCAAATTTGGATTGGGCGTTATTTATTAGAGCGTACCGCTGAGAAATATGGGGTAGCAGTCAATTGGCATTGCAAACCAGTTCCAGGTGACTGGAATGGTTCAGGAATGCATGCCAACTTCTCTAATACTATACTTAGAACAGCAGGTAGCAAAGAAACCTACGACATCATTTGTTCTGCTTTTGGTGCTTCTCCGGAAGTAATCAAAGAATGTATTGATGTATATGGTGCTGACAATCACTTACGTCTAACCGGTCTTCACGAAACACAAGCTATCGATAAGTTTAGCTATGGTATCAGTGACCGTGGAGCTTCAATCCGTATTCCAATTGTAACGGTTGATGCGGGATGGAATGGCTATTTGGAAGATCGTCGGCCTAATTCAGCGGCTGATCCATATAAAGTAGCTGCTGTTATCATTAAAACAGTTAAATCTGCAAAGGTTTAAAATAAAATAATAAGAGAATAAATCAGCTCTAGTTCCTGCATAGGAATATGCCATTGCCTGCCCTGCTCCGCAGGGCGGGTTTTTAGCTTTCATTTTGCAGTCGATAGCTGATTCAAAACCTTTCAAGTAGCCTACTTGGAAGGTTTTTTTGATGCAATGTTTTACTCAGTTAAAATTTTCTTTTCTAATATGCACTACTATCAAAAAGAAAACTTTTATAGTATGGTCATTTACTTAAATTTGCTCAGCAAACAGCTTCAAAACCTGACAGCAACAAAACTGGAACAATCATGGCCCTAAAAATGAACCATAGCGTTTTAACACGTTTTTTAAAATATGTACAGATAGACACGCAATCAGATCCCAATTCTCCCACTCAGCCTTCTACCGAAAAGCAAAAAAACTTGGGCCGCCTTTTAGTCAAAGAACTGCACGAAATAGGCATTGGAGATGCAGAACTAGACGAATACGGCTACGTTTATGCTACTATTCCTGTCTCTTATACACATCTCCGAGCCCACGAGACCGAGGCTGATCTC
>CAJXUM010000940.1 GCA_913060855.1 uncultured Lewinella sp.
AGATCAGCCTCGGTCTCGTGGGCTCGGAGATGTGTATAAGAGACAGGTATTCTGCGGCATGCAACCTTTTTATGAGATCATCACGCAAGCTTTCTTCTGTGGGGTGATATAATTGAAACCAAGCGTTTCCCTCTGTTATCTCTCCGATCGTCTCGAGGCTAGCGGTTCCAACGGTGCTTAAAATATACGGAATATTATGGTCAAACGCAGCTTTTGCTAATATTTCTGAAGCCCCAGGCCACATCAAGCCCTGCAAACCAATAGGGGATATACCAAATGGCGCATCGTAGGTCTTCCCAAACAATTCCGTCTTCATAGAGATGTTAGCATAATCCTTTAAGTAGTAAGGCTTAAGCTGTACATCCCGTATTTCGGCGGTATTCCGATGAAGGTTGATCTCTGCATTGCACCCGCCATCCAGGTAGTCGAAGGCAAAGCCGGGAATTCTTCGCTTGGCTTTGGCTCGCAAGTAAGGAATATCCGGATACCGGGGGTCGTATTTGATCTCCATTTTAGTTCTGTTTAGATTAAGCTGGTGTATTTCGTTAAAGCATAATGCTTTTTCAAAAACTTTTTGCCCACCTTCTCATTAGTAATCACCATCGCTGCCCCTAATGCTGAGCCTAATGGCGACTGGGTAATTCTCATTTTTTTATCGTTAAAATGAGCAGATAGCAACTCCACATAGATGGCATTATCGGCAAATCCGCCGTCGATATATATTTTATGAATCTGTGTATTCCCAATAGCTCTTTGCGCCGCTTCTATTTGTAATTCTACCAATTCAATCAGCAATTGATGATAGGCTTTTTCAAAACTATCGAAAGCAGAGAGTTGAGTGGCTGCGGGTTGAACTCGGTCGATGGCGATGCTTTCCAGTTTGAAACAATGCTTGTAATCAGCAATCAGTTCCTGATAAAGCGCCTGATCGAAAGCAATGTTCCGATGATAACCATAGGCTTTGCCAAAATGAGCATGCATTTTTTTGAGCTGCAAGCTGTATTCATTCCCCAAAAACAAACGAGAGGCTTTCACGGGAAGGCCATCTATTCGCATAAAATTCAGACAATCATAATGCAAGTCTTCACTAGAAAGCGGTTCGTGATTGAAAGGGTTCAAAGCGATACTCCAAGTCCCTGTTGACAGTAATAGAAATGGGTTTTTATCCGCTAGCAGATAGGGAAGTAAAGCCGAAGAACTATCGTGAATACCTACGCCAATGGTAAGTTTTTGCCCCTTATAAGTTGCATTAATACTCGTCGTCGTATCTACAATAGGTGGTAAAATACGATCGATGCCTTCAGCATATACCCAGGCGTGATAATCATTTTTGACAAAATCCCACAGGCCAGTGTGGCAACCGATACTGGAATACTCACTCAGGGGAATTCCAGTGAATAAAAAGCTCAAATATTGAGGAAGATGCATAGACCATCGAATTCTTTCGAATAATTCAGGTTTAGCATATTTCAACCAATACAATTGCAAGCCCGAATTTAGCATTCCCAAAGGTGGGGAGGCCGTCTGCTGGGCAAAAGCCATTTCTCCGCCATATTTTTTATAAAAAGAAGCTAAAATATCGGCGGGGTAAGGTTTGAGATAATTGTAGAGGGGAGTTACGATTTCGCCAGCTTGATCAATATGTACAAAGCTAGCACCATAAGAGGAGAAATTAAGCGAACGAACCTCAAATGCAGGATCTACCAGGTATTGATCGAAAGTCGTCTTTAGCCACTTTTGAATAGCAGGAAGATCGTCGCAAGCTACCCCATCTTCGTCCTTTATCTCCTCAAAACTCGTATAATCTTTTACTACCTCCTGATAGTTCTCATCAAAAAGGAAGAATTTCTTATTGGTTTTCCCGATATCAAATACTGCTTGGACCTTCATCATAATCCGGTGGCTACGGTTTCCAATCCCCTTTCCTCAATGAGTACTTTGCGAATATCGATTGCTCGGCAGTAGCCTATCGGATCGAGGGCGCCACCCGCCCGCAATCTCGCCTCTCGCACCAAGGGTCTTAGATCGGTCCGGTAAGCTTCTTGCAGTATTTCCTGCGCTAAGGTCACATCGTTCTTATCGCGCGCAGCTTCCAATTGTGCCTGATCGATGACGAGTGCTTGAGCATAGGCCAAGCGAATCGCTTCGAGGCTTTGTATGAGGTCTTCTATTGGGTCTTTTACATTATGACTAGCATCAATCATCCAAGCCAGGGGTGGGTTATTAGCCTGATTATCGGCCATGCCCGCCACGAGTTCATTAAAAATCAAGAACAACTGATAGGGCTTGATACTGCCGACAGTCACGTCATCATCTCCGTATTTACTGTCGTTGAAATGAAAGCCACCTAGCTTCCCTCGCCAAAGTAACGTAGCCACAATCTGTTCAATATTCGTATTGGGAAGGTGATGTCCTAGATCAACTAAACAGTAGGCACGCTCGCCACAGGCATTGGCCAGTAGGTGTGAGGTGCCCCAATCTTGGATGACCGTACTATAGAAATTAGGCTCATAAGGTTTGTACTCAATAAACAAGCTCCAATCGGCCGGCATGTATTCATAAATCTCCTGCAGGCTTCCCTGGGTTCGGGCAAGCGCTTGCTGGAAATTGAGCTGTCCTGGAAAAACGGAACCGTCTGCCAGCCATACGGTTAAGCTCTTAGATCCCAATTTAACCCCAATATCAATCACGTCTTTATTGTGTTGCACGGCTTGCGCCCTGACTGCCGGATCTACATGGCATAAGGAGCCAAATTTATAACTGTAGGTTTGATTCGTTTGATCCTGGAAAGTATTCGAATTGACCGCATCGAATAAGAGACCATGTTCCTTTGCCCGTTGCATGATGGCTTCAGTATCCCCTGGAATGTCCCAAGGGATATGAAGAGATATAGCTCCTGCTGATTGGGTTAGTGCATGGATGAGTCCGACATCATCGATTTTCTCTTCCAAATTGGAGGGCTCTCCTCCGATAGAAAATCGACCAAAGCGGGTCCCGCCTGCGCCTAATGCCCAAGAAGGGATGGCCACCTGAAAGTCTTGTATTTGCTGCACGATAGCTTCAACCGCTACCCCTTTGTTGACCAACTGTTTTTTGAGAAATTCGAATTGGTCCTTGTGATTTTTCGTTTTGTCTTGGTTGAAGCGGTTGACTTCTGCTCTAGTTATCTGCATAGCAATATCAGGCTTAGGAATAGAGCTGGGTGCTTCATTAGAAACACCCAGCCTACGTATAATGAATTTATGAAACTTCCTGCTTGTAGATGCAGTTGTTTTACAGCTGCATCAATATCGGCTCAGTGTATTGCAGGTGAAAAATCTATCTGGCTTAGCTAGACAGGCACCTGCAATGACTATTGCAATGGCCAGTTAGCTTAGCGGACGAAGGCGTTGGCCACGCCACCGTCGACATTCAAGGTATTCCCTGTACTTTTATTCAAAATCGCTACAAAAGCAAAAACGCCTTTGGCTATATCTGCCGGTAGAATGATTTCATGCAGTAAATTGCGTTTGGCATAATGGGCGGGGAGGTCTTCTACCGCAATCCCTGTCTCTTATACACATCTGACGCTGCCGACGAAGAGGATAGTGTAGA
>CAJXUM010000941.1 GCA_913060855.1 uncultured Lewinella sp.
GAGCAGGAGCTCAAAACTAAAGCCCGCGTACTAGTGAAACTAGTAGCGAACATTCCATAGTAAACATTTGAAATCTATAGTGATAAAACTTATCCACCGCCCCACAGTCCAAGCCTCTTTTAAGTTATTTTCAGCTTTTGCCATATACTCGTTTTAACTTTCGACGTTGGAATAAGATAATTCAAAACTGGCATCAGATACAGATAGCGGTAAAACCAACCTGATCAAAAAGATATTTATAACTATGAAGCAACTAAGAATTGCAGCGGCTCAATTTGAACCGAAGAACGGCGACAAAGCCTATAACCTATCCGTCATCGACCGATTGAGTAAAGAAGCCAAGGACCAAGGCGCCCAAGTCGTTAGTTTCCACGAAATGTCGATTACAGCCTATACCTTTTTCAAGGACTTGAACCAACAAGCAGTCCTTGACCTAGCTGAGGCCGTACCCGAGGGCGAAAGTGTACAACAACTCATCAAAATAGCCGCCAAATACGACATTCACCTACTCGCTGGGCTGGTGGAGGTAGAATCAGATAAGATTTACAATACCTACGTTTGCGTAAATGGAAATGGGTTGGTGGCGAAATTTAGTAAGCTGCATCCATTTATCAGTAATTATATGTCTCCTGGTAATGAATATGTGACTTTCCAAATAGAAGATTGGACCTGCGGCATCCTCATTTGCTATGATAACAATATCGTAGAAAATGTACGGGCGACAACGCTATTAGGTGCCGATATAATTTTCGCCCCGCATGTGACCGGTTGTACCCCATCCGCGATGCCGGGTCGGGGGTATGTTGACGATGCCTTGTGGACAAATCGACACGCCAATCCCGTTCCCCTGAGAATGGAGTTTGATGGTCCCAAGGGGCGACAGTGGCTCCTGCGCTGGTTGCCTGCCCGGGCCTATGACAATGGCGTTTATTACGTATTTACCAATCCGATTGGCTATGACGGAGAGCATCTCAAAAATGGGAATGCCATGATTATTGATCCCTATGGAGATTTGGTCAGTGAAGCGAGATCATTTGATGATACAATTACAGTGGCTACGATTACGGCCGATAAGTTGGAGTTAGCGGGAGGTTATCGCTACCGCAATGCTCGCCGCCCCGCCCTTTATCGGGATATTTTGGGGGCAGATCATGATCCAACACTCAAACCCGTGTGGATGAAATAAGTTGCCTATGGAAAACCTGACAATTGTCTCACAAAAAATCCCTGTAGAGGTATATCAGCATTTAAGGGTCATTTGCGAACTATCGCCGAAAACAAGAGAGGCCAGTGAGATAGGCTTAAGGCATTCGCTGCATGCTGTCGTCATAAAAGACCAGGAAGAAATCATCGGCATGGGACGGCTGATCGGAGATGGTGGATGCTTCTGCCAAATTGTAGACATCTGTGTTCATCCAAGTTGGCAGGGGAGGGGGATCGGAAAAATGATTATGCAAAATTTGACGGATTACATTCAGACCAATCTGCCGGAATCCTGCTACATCAGCTTAATTGCAGATGGCGACGCTGCTTTTCTTTATGAGAAATTTGGCTTTAAAGACACCAGGCCCGCCTCAAAAGGCATGTACCTAAAACGATAAATCTATGCCTCCTGCTCATGTCCTCATCTTAGGTTGCGGCCGAAGTGGCACTTCCATTTTTGGTGAATTGTTCGAAGACTTATCTTGCTATCAATACCACAGTGAGCCTCCTTATGCGAATCTCAAGACTTGGTCTTACGATTCGCCTATGGCTGTAAAAGTGCCTAAAGAATCTGTTGGCTTCACGCCCACTAAAGGCCTGTCCTTTCCCCTGGAAGATCTTTTACAAACCATTCCACCGCCGCGGAAAATCTACTGGCAAGTTCGCCATCCACTCGATACTATTTGTTCTTTAAAAGTGGGAATTGCCAAGAACTGGGGCCACCATCCACGCCCTGCCGATTGGCAAGCCTGGCTCTCCCGCCCCTTGATCGAGCGCTGTGCCCATCATTGGGCCTACCTCAATACTATCGGGTATGAACAAGTAGCCGATTTGGCGCAATTGTCTCGCTTTGAAGATATGATCGCTGATCCCCTTGGCTTCGCTACCCGAATAGCAAATGAAGTAGGCGTAGATATAGATCACCATCAAACGGAATTACAGCAATGGGCGCAGCGCGTACAAAACACGAACAACAAGAATTTTATAGAAGCTAAAACTTCTCGGCCCTATTCTACTACGGATCATCGGGTAAAAGTCGGCCGCTGGAAAGAAAACCTTACGGCCGAAGAGGTAGCGCAGGTGGAGCCTATTATTCAGCCTGCTATGAAGAGAATGGGGTATCAGATCGAGAACTAGGTAGCCTCCGTCTATTCAGCCCCACTTGACTCTACTAGAGAAAGGCGGTATCTTTAATGGGGTATGATCTCTCTAATTAAAAAACGCCTCATGCACCTAAAGTACCTATTATTCGTCTGCCTACTCGCCATTACCATATCCTGCAAAACCGGCCAAAACTTTCGTTCTATTTTTTGACTAAATAGAAAGGGACTATTCAAAGCTGTTTCTCATATAGACTGCTTCCGTATTCCGAAGCGTTATTTTCTAGCTTATTGAGCTGGGTGAAATCGGAAGTGGGAAATCGGAAAACATGCCATGGCGATGTACGTTCCGCCTTCCGAATTCGCATTTCCGCCTTAACATGAGAAACCGCTGACCTATGCACCGATCTGTAGTAGTATCGATGAATAGGCCCAGGTATAAATTGCATTAATAGGCTTAAATATGACGTTCTGCGTGGTATGAAGATCGTACCAATGGACCACTTTCAACAAAGTTGAAGCCTTTGGCTAATCCCACTTCCTTGTATTTAGCAAACTGATCAGGATGTACATATTCCGCCACTTCCAGGTGCATTTTGGTGGGTTGGAGGTATTGTCCAATCGTGACTACATCGCAGCCATTTTCGATCAAATCATCCATGATCTTAAAGACCTCGTCCTCCGTTTCCCCCAATCCAACCATAAAGCCCGTTTTGGTTCTTTTCCCATAGGCTTTAATTCGCTTGATCTCTTCCAAACTTCTGGCGTATTTACCCTGTGGACGTACTTTTCGATATAAACGCTCCACCGTCTCCATGTTATGTGAAACGATCTCTTGACCACCACTTATCATACGTTCGAGTGCGTCCCAATTGGCTTTTACATCCGGGATTAGCGTCTCTATGGTCGTGTTTGGACTGGAAGTTTTGATGGCTCGTACGGTTTGGTACCAAATCTCCGCGCCTCTATCTTTCAATTCATCGCGGTTGACAGAGGTAATAACCGCATGTTTTACTTCCATCAATTTTATGGCCTCTGCTACACGCCTAGGTTCATCCTCGTCGTATTCTGGAGGCCGCCCGGTCTTTACGGCACAAAACGAACAAGAACGAGTACAAGTATTACCTAAAATCATAAAGGTGGCTGTACCTGCACCCCAGCACTCACCCATATTGGGGCAACTACCGCTTTGGCAGATTGTATTTAGATTATACTGATCTACCAAAGAACGTACTTTCTTATACCTGTCTCTTATACACATCTCCGAGCCCACGAGACCGAGGCTGATCTC
>CAJXUM010000942.1 GCA_913060855.1 uncultured Lewinella sp.
GCTCGGAGATGTGTATAAGAGACAGGCCCTAGCCCCCTCCTTTTTATTCCTAGTAGTTGCCCGAATGATTGGTGGACTAGGTGTTGGCGCTTCGCTTATTATCGCGCCGATGTATATTGCTGAAATTGCGCCCGCTGAGATGAGAGGCCGCATGGTTTCTTTCAATCAGTTGAATATTGTACTCGGTATATCGGTGGCATTTTTCACTAATTACCTAATTCTCCAATGGGGGCAATCGGATGCTGCCTGGGCACAAGCCCTCAAATTTGATGAATACAATTGGCGATGGATGTTGGGCTTGGAAGCTTTTCCTGCTATCCTCTATTTCTTTGGTCTGTTTATGGTACCTCGTAGTCCTCGTTGGCTCATTATGAAGGGAGAATTTGATGAAGCATTGGCCGTCATGACGCGAGCCACGGGAAGTGAGCAAGCCCAAAAAGGTTTCCAAGAAGTCAAGTCTAGTTTTAAGGAAGATAAGCCCGCAGGCAAGACAATCATAGAAGACCTGTGGACCTTATTCAAACCCTCATTGCGCTTAGTCCTGAGTATCGGTATCGTGGTAGCTATTCTACAACAAATAACCGGGATCAATTCTGTCTTTTTCTATGCGCCGATGATATTTGAACAGTCAGGTATTGGTACTGATGCCTCCTTTGTACAAGCGATTTTAGTCGGCCTAGTCAACCTAGTATTTACCATCTTAGCTATTGCTTTTATAGATAAATTGGGGAGAAAGCCGCTCTTGATATTTGGAGTGGCAGGCATTACAATTTGTATGCTCTTACTATCTTATGGTTTCAACCAAGCCACTTATACCCTCACTTCCGATACCGTTTCCACACTACCCGCAGAGATTAATCAGGAGCAAATCGCCACAATGGTGGGCACCACTTTCGACAGTGACCTTAGTTTCAAACAAGCATTGGTAGAGACCTTGGGTGAAGAACAGGTCCAGACCTACGAGTCGCAATTGATTACAGCGGCAGCCAGTATGAATTCGATGCTCATTCTAATCAGTATTCTGGGTTTTGTCGCTTCTTTTGCCATTTCCATCGGGCCCGTGATGTGGGTGCTGTTTTCTGAATTATTCCCCAATCGGATCAGAGGCTTAGCCATTTCTTTTGTCGGCCTCATCAACTCTGGTGTGAGTTTTGGCGTGCAATTGGTCTTCCCTTGGGAATTGGCTACGCTCGGCAGCTCTATGACCTTCTTAATCTACGGTGCCTTTGCAGCCCTTGGATTAGTGTTCATCATCTGGGTTGTACCCGAGACGAAAGGGAAATCCCTAGAAGAATTAGAAGCTCTTTTAGTCAAACCCGAGTAGAGTTTTCCACACTACTGGACATAGAGAGAAGTCAGAAGCCAGACGACAGAGGAGAGATCGGCAGATACGAGGCAGAAGCCCCACTCCAGCAATTTCACCACTCGCTTCTTTCTTCTACCTGCCTAGTAGTATGAGAATATTCCTTCAACAGGGAATAACTAGATTTCTGAGCCCGATTTCAGGGTCTTCATTATTGCAATCGAAATCGCAATCCGAGCGCCAGATTTAAGAAATGTTGGCGTTCGGAAAAGTAAGCTTTTTTTCCTGCCATATTCAAGTAGGACTTCAGCTGGATGCCACCAAAGAACTGGAATTTGGGGGCTATTTCCTGGTAAACACTCATTTGGATTTGCCCTCCCCAAACACTAGCCGATCGATAATGCAAAGTTTGAAGAGATTCATATTCACCAATGCTGGTAAGGCTAGAAAAGGCTTTTCCATCTTTGTGTTGAATCAGGCCATATATTCCTCCCAGACTCAAACTGACGCCGGACTTTCTAGCTTCTAAGAGATTCATCCCTACTAAGACAGGAATTTCAGTCAGACTCTGCTGATTATAGATCAAACTGGCAGTGGTTTCCTTTACTTGTACACTTAGCGCTCCTCTTACTTCACTGGTGGTACCATCCGCTCTCTGAATGATTTGGGTAACCTGGTCTTCCAATATTTTTTCATAACTCTTTTCATACTGATCGGTAAAGGATTCGTAACTCAACTGGTGTCGCAATCCACTCTGGAGAAAGAACCTTTGCGCAAAATCCTTTCTGATATCGAGAGAAAATGACCAGGCTTCTAAAGGCTTTTCTGCCGACAAGCGCCGATCCACCAAGGCTTGATCCATCTCGTTGATTCCTTTTAGCTGTCGTTGAAAAGCGCCGACCGTTCCGCTAAAACCCAACCACCATGCTCCTTGTTTTTTTCGCCTGATGAAGGGACGAGATAAAGAAAGAGCCGTTAATTTATCTCGAACGGACTCCCCTGTGGTAGAAGGAGAAAAAATCAAACTATTCAAGGGGCTAAGGGATTGTTCTATTTCCAAAATCTGGGAAAGATCTACCGTTGTTTCTTGTACCTCTGGCTCATCTTCTTCACTGTTCTCAGGCAATACATTGAGCGCGGGCGTTATACTACCAAGGGCATTATTTACCTCCTCATTTTTCCGGTGCTTAGCGACTCCCCTACTCTCTTTCTCAACTGCTACGAGCTGAGGCGAAGTCGGCCTATGCTTAGCCATATTCGTTTGAGCTATAGGAGGGGTAAGTTGTACCCTAGGCGTTTTATCCATTAAAGAAACAGGAAAAAAGGATAATGCTCGTGGCTGCTCCATCTGCCAGAGAGACGAACCAAGGGCAAGTCCTGTTCCGAGGATCAATACCATTCCCGTTCCCAAAAACCAAAAGAAAAATCCTCTTTTCTTTTTCTCTTCGCGTCTATCCGCCAAAGCTGCCCAGCTCGCCTCCAAATCCATGGAGGAAGGATAGTCATTCAGTTTCTCCTTTAGTTTTTCTTCAAGCCAGTCTTTTTTCATAGTTTTTTGCCATTAAAGGTTGAAGAAATTGTTTTAGCATTTTCTTTGCGCGGGTTAATTGGGAGCGAGAGGTACTTTCCGTGATAGACAATTTCGCCGCAATTTCTTTATGACTCCAGCCTTCGAATATGAATAAATTAAGCACTTCTCGATAGCCTGTCGGTAGTTGGCGGATCGCTGATAGTAGTAGTTCTTCCGATACATCATCGATCGATTGTTCTGTTAAAATAGCTTCAGGGAGATCCGCTCTAAATTCTAGCTTGGGTTCGCGTTTGGTTTTGCGAAAGGCTTGCAAAATACAATTGGTACACAAGCGGTACATCCAGGCTTCGAAAGGCCCTTTTGCTGCATCGTATTGCTTAATATTCTTGAATAAAGTCATGAAACATTCTTGCAGGTAATCTTGTGCCAGGGCTTCGTCGGAAGTATACCTCCGGCAAATGCTCAGCACCTTGGGAGCGAAGCGGAAAAAGAGTTCTTTTTCCGCCCGCTCATTTCGCTTTTTACATTTTTCAACTAGTTGTTGGATGTTCATGTAATGGGATTACATAGGGAAGTTGTTATAAAATAGCAACTTCAGGGATTGTATAGCCAAAAAATTAGTTGCTCGGGTGATTCCAAACTTCAAGTACTGATCGCATCACCCGAGAAGGTCAATTATTCATTCGTCATTCTATGATCGCCGACATTTCTACCTGTCTCTTATACACATCTCCGAGCCCACGAGACCGAGGCTGATCTC
>CAJXUM010000943.1 GCA_913060855.1 uncultured Lewinella sp.
GAGATCAGCCTCGGTCTCGTGGGCTCGGAGATGTGTATAAGAGACAGATCCTGGCTATAGGATTTCATCTGGAATTTTATTTTCGAAGCCCTGTTCCACATTTCATAATGATGAGACCGGGTGGTTAACGTGTCCGTCGAATACTTCCCGTAGATAAGACGGGGAATAAGAAAAGTATGGGACCTGATCGAAACCACGCATTTCTGGGCAACATTGGAAACTTCTCTAAGCATATCCGCACCCGACTCAGCCAGGCCGATCGCCAAAACTTTCTTACCCTCAAAGTCTTTACTATTCCGATAAGACTTGGAGTGGACAACCTCGCCAGTGAAGCCATCAATTTCACTAATTTCAGTATTGGCCGTCTTAAACGGTCCACTGCAAATTGCAACAGCCTCAAAGCGGTGGGACGACACTCTTTTATCCCCCACCTTTACCTTTACTATCCAGGAGCCATCACTTTCTCGGATCACTTCCTTGACGAGACTGTTGAATTGTATGTGTCTGGCAAGGCCAAATTTATCAGAATACTCTTCAAGATAACGAAGATATCCTTTATGGTCCGTAAACTTCCTGCCGTCTTTGAAAATAAAATCAGAAAAAGACATCATTTTCATAGAAACAGTAAGCATCATGTTGTCATAGGCCTTCATCTGCTGCCCATCATCACCACCTCGATACCATATGCCACCGACACTTTCGTTGGCATCAAAGCAAGTGACATCATGGCTTTCATCAAGCAATTGTTTGATTGTCGTTAACCCGGAAGGGCCAGCACCAATAACACAGACTTTCATAATAATTCCCGTTTATTCATTACGGTTAATACCAAGGCTGAAAAGCCTGATTACTTGATGGCGACAAGCCGCTGATTCGACAGAATTTGATCAATTCGGGATCTTGCCTGAACAACAATTTGCTCTCGCTCCCTTTTTGATCCGCCCGCATCAATAAGCTCGATGTTTCTAGCGCCGATAAATTTGCAAACAAAGCTGAAGTAAGAGCTTGCAAAGTCTTTTTCTCCACCTACCGGAGTGCCTCCCGAAGAGGTCACGATGTAGACATTACGGAGATTGTCACAAAGCCCAACCGCGCTCCCCGACTCGTACTTGAATGTCACACCGGGTTGGAGCACATAGTCGACCCACTGTTTCAAAACAGCAGGAACCGTAAAGTTATAGATTGGCACCCCAACCACAAGCGAAGTGGCGCTACGGAGCTCATCGATAAACTGATCTGCAAAAAAGTGATGCCTGACCAGACTAGGCCGATCAATACGCTTCGCGTTATGCAGATCAATCAAATCTTGCCCAGAAAGAGAAGGAAAGGAGGTATTCCCTAAATCACGATCAGTAATCGATTCACCCAGGCCTTCAGCAAGATAACGAGTCAGCTCCCTGCTTATCGACAACTCGTTTCTGGCGTGGCGCTACAATCCATAAGTAGTGTGCTCATCAGGAGTCACTTCCTTGTTTTCAAGTTTCGCGGATACACTGCCAAGGCATAAAAATGGCAAAGCAAGGCCATAACAGCCATTACCATCCGCTATTAAGAGAAATTTATTCTGACGCCTCCCTCACATAAACAAATGGGTGAGAGGCTGGATAATCAGGGTAACGTAAAGAAGTTCATTGCATCGTCATGCTGAACAAAATCAGCTTCCCATTTGTTATAGGGGAAAAAGACAACCAGCTCGATGGGATCTTCTTTAAGGTTCATGAAGGCATGGGGAACCATGGGCGGGATATTAATCACGTAGGGCCCTTCAACTTCAAAGACCTCATTGCCCAATTGGTATCTGACTTTCCCATTTTCTTTGAGAACATGGGTTTCTTCACTTTCATGGGTATGCAGCGGCGCGCCGCCACCTTGCTGGGTATAGGTAATGCCCACTGTGGTTGACTGGAAGCCGTGACGCTTGCCTTCCATTATGCGCACCCACTCACCAGGAGCCGGGTTAATGTTGACGAATTCATCCTCAGTTGTGACGTAATCTTCAACCGTGTTCATGGCAGGTAAATAGTAGTAGGCGGGTAAAAGATGCCGCTCCAGCGGAATAGTCTGATACTCACTGGCAGCATGAAGACGAGCTATCTCCCGGTCCGGGATAATATCCTGGATAAGCTCACCGCTTTCCGTGACAAAATCGTTATCAAGCGCATCTGCGGGGGTATACGTCACAGTGATATCAGGCTCATGATTTCCACTGTCATCCCCACCTCCGCCGTGACCATGACCATGACCATGTCCGTGATCTCGGCCTCGACCGCGTCCTTTGTTTTTTTGCCAGTACCAGTCCTGCTTAAGCTGACCGGAAGCATCCACTCGCTGGCTTGAAAAGTCATGGGCCTTGAGGTCTAACGGCATCCACGCCATCCCGATTACCATTATCCCTATGCTTACTTTGCTGCGCATTTCCATTGCAAACCCCTGTTAGTTAAAAGCCCAGACATTGAGACGATCAAGATCTAATCTATAAGGTGAAACGTTAAGTATGGTAATGAACTCAATATTATCCATCCGGAAGCGGCGATCTTTAGCTTGTGTGCTCCGAGCCACACCGCCAGATGTCGAGCGAGAAAGCCCCCTATCAACGCGCCTGGAGCAGCGAAAACCAGGACATCGAGGCTGATAGCTTGCTTAGAAATAAAGTAGGGAACTGCCGCAAGAACGCTAACCGCACTTACACACACCGCCACGGCGACGGCCACATTAAGACGCACACCAATAATGATGAGGAAAATCAGCAGCAACTCCCCGACACCCACTGATATCCATGCTGTAATCACGCCACCGAAAAAGCTAACCAGAACAAGCCCCATCAGCTCCAATCTTGAAAGCGCGCTTTCCCTTCCTTTCAATTCAACAGTAACTTTTAGTGTTCTTGCCAGAATGTATGAACCGACAAACAAAGAAAAAACGGAGAAAAGGAGTTCTATGTCTATATATGGATCGGGCAATAGACGTAGCGTCAGAAGAATACCCGCACAAGATGAGAGTAAAGCGACCAGAAGAACTGGATAAAACCCTTTCCACTGATTAGGAAAATTTACCTTTTCACTATTCTGATACTGAACCCATGCCAAGGCGCCGGAGCTCATGCCAAAACACTGTATCGCAATGCTCGTGGACAACGATTCGAGCGGGGAAAACCCTTGGCTGATAAATATCGGCAGAAAGACAATTCCACCTCCAGCGCCTGTAGAGCTGGCAATGGTCGCACCAGCAATACCCATTAAGAAGAACAATAAAGCACGACCGGTCATGAAGGATTCATCTGCTGGCTGTTGGCTCAGCATGGACTCACCAAGACTAAAAAGAATGACACAGCTAAGCATATAAAAAACGATACGCATTACTGTCAAATTCCCAATATTGGGAATAATAAGGACACTTTTCCTTATGTCAGCGACTCGAATATTCATCACAGAAGCTTCTGTTGAGCAAAACCGTTAATCGAGTCCAGCGCATGGGCCAAACGCATCCTGAAGCCAATCTTTACCACATTGTTGAACTTGCTCACTGGCAACTGCTTTATTATTTTGCTGTCTCTTATACACATCTGACGCTGCCGACGAAGAGGATAGTGTAG
>CAJXUM010000944.1 GCA_913060855.1 uncultured Lewinella sp.
GGCTCGGAGATGTGTATAAGAGACAGATACACCGCTTTCCTTAGGGCAGCAGAGACTTTGGTTTTTGCAGCAATTGTATCCCGATAATCCCTTCTATCACTATGCCGATGTGCTCCGCCTAAAAGGACGGCTCGCAGAAGAGCATCTGAGAGAGAGTTTTCGGCAATTGGCTCAAAAGTATGCGATACTTAGAACGACTTTCCCGACGGACAAAGGGGAAGCCTTTCAACATATAGGTGAAGAGGCAGCCATTGCTTTCACCACCCAAGATATCCGATCCCTTCCGGCCGAACAGCGAGAAGTGGAAGCACAAGCGATCGCCTTGGCCTCCGCTAGTGAAGCCTTTGACTTGGAGACCGGGCCATTGACAAGGGTTTGTTTGATACAATTGACGGATAATGAATACTGGATGGTGCTTACCATGCATCATATCATTACGGATAAATGGTCAATGGGCTTGCTAAGAGAAGATTTAGCCCAGCTGTATGCAGGTTTGCTAGCTGGGAATCCTGTTACACTTGCTCCATTAGCACTGACCTATGCAGACTATTCTTATTGGGAACGGCAGCAGGAAGTTGATCCTACGCATCTGGCCTATTGGAAAAAGAAGTTGGAAGGAGAGCTTCCAATTCTCAAGCTACCTACCGATCATATGCGACCGGTAAAGGCCTCTTTCAAAGGCTCTTTTTCAGTACAAGCCTTTTCGACTGAATTATCGGCGCAGTTGAGCCAATTGTGCCAACAACATAATACCACACTCTTTGTCCTACTTCTAACGGCTTATAAAGTATTGCTGTATAAGTATAGCGGGCAAAAGGACATCATAGTCGGGACCCCATTTTCGAACCGAGATCAATTAGCGTTACAGCAGCTCATCGGTTTCTTTAATGATACCTTGGTACTGCGTTCTGATTTGTCAGCGGAGCCTTCTTTCGAGGAGCTTTTGCAGGAGGTGCGCAGTATGGTACTGACGGCTTTTACGCATAAAAAGACACCTTTTGAGGTTTTGGTGCGTGAATTGAGCCCCGAGAGAGAATCGAGCGCTAACCCGCTTTTTCAAGTGATGTTTTTATTTCATAAAGTTCCTCCGACACCCAGCCTAGGGCCTGAATTGGAACTCGAACATCAGCCCTTTGATTTGGGCGTTTCGAAATTTGATCTAACCTTATATATTTCCGAAGATCAAGGACAGCTCTCTGCTATTTTTGAATATGCTACGGATTTATTTGATGCACCTACTATTGATCGGATGCAGGGGCATCTTCGGGTTTTATTGGAAGCTATTGTGGAGAATCCGCAGCAATCGATAGCGACTTTGCCTATACTGAGTGGGGAAGAAAAACAAAAAATACTAGTCGATTGGAACCAGAATCCGCAGCCAATCGGAGCCGGAACGGTACATCAATTGATAGAGGAGCGTGCGGCGGCGCAACCCACACAGGCAGCCGTTGTCTACGAGGGGGCAGCGATGAACTATCAAGAATTGAATGAACGCGCTGATGTCATAGCTAGACAGCTGCAAGCGCAAGGGATGGGTCAAGGTGATATTATCGGCCTATATACGGAGCGTTCGCTTGATATGATGGTTGGAATTTTGGCTATTCTGAAGGCAGGCGGCGCATATTTGCCGATTGATCCAGAATATCCAAAGGATCGGATTGATTTTATGTTGGAGGATGCTGAAGTGAAAGTTGTACTTTGTCAGGATAAAATACTGAATGAGCTTTCCACAAGGGTGGACAAACTGTCATTGCAGGCGAGGCAGCATGAAGGGAATACTAGCTTACCACCGCTTGTTCCAACAATCGGTAATGATCACTTGGCCTACATTATCTATACCTCAGGGAGCACAGGCCGTCCCAAAGGCGTGCAAGTGACGCATAAAAACCTCTTGCATTCGACGCAGGCTCGATTTAGCTATTATCCACAGCAGCCAGGGCGCTTTTTATTGCTGTCTTCCTTTGCTTTCGATAGCTCAATTGTTGGCATTTTTTGGACGCTTGCCCAGGGTGGCACATTGGTACTACCTAAGCGAAGGATTGAGCAAGATCTTGAGCAAATGGCCGATCTCATTGCTAGCCAGCAGGTAACGCATACGCTATTATTACCATCGCTATATCGCGTCTTATTGCAGCATATTTCTACCGAAAAACTACAATCGTTACGTACACTGATTGTGGCTGGTGAAGCTTGCTCCACGGCGCTTGTCCGGCAACATTTTGAGACGCTCCCAGCAGTAGAACTGTACAATGAATATGGCCCAACAGAGGCCAGTGTATGGTGTACGGCTCACAAAGTAGAACGAGAAGATGCTGAGCGACAGGTACCGATTGGTCGAGCTATCGCCAATGCTGAAATTTATATATTAGATGCTAATCTGGCCCCTGTTCCAGTGGGTGTTCCGGGAGAGCTGTATGTCGGCGGGGCCGGTATTACTTTAGGGTATTTAAACCGGCCAGAGCTTACCCAACAACATTTTATCCCACATCCTTTTTCTGAGGAGGTTGGCGCAAAATTGTATCGAACCGGCGATTTGGCTCGTTATCGCGCCGATGGCCTGATTGATTTCCTAGGCCGTGCCGATCATCAGGTGAAGATTCGAGGCTATCGCATTGAGTTATCCGAGATTAAAGAGACCTTGGTGCGAGTGGAGGGCGTAAAAGACGCCTTGGTCGTGGTGCAGGAAGAAGAAGGTAATAATCGATTAATAGCCTATGCTATCGGAGATGCGAGCCTGGCTAGTGCCGCCATTTTGAAAGCTTTGGGCGCGCAGTTGCCTGCCTATATGGTGCCAGCTCAGTTACATGTGTTGACGGAATGGCCTCGCTTACCCAACGGTAAAATCGATCGTAAATCTTTACCACAACCTGGCGAACAACAAGCCGCGGATGCCGCTTCTTATGTAGCTCCTCGATCGAGTATCGAACAAACGCTGGCTGCCATCTGGGAAGAAGTACTGAAGCGAAAACAGATTGGAGTACACGATAACTTTTTCGAAATCGGTGGAGATTCCATCCTTAGCATCCAGATTATAGCCAAAGCGCGCAAGGCCGGCTTGGCCATGGCTGCGAATCAACTATTCGAGCACCAAACGATCGCTGCTTTATCGCTATTTGTGGCAGAGGCAAAAGCCCCGCCTCCAGCAGATGATCAGCCTTTAGTGGGGACTGTTCCTCTCAGTCCCATCCAAGAATGGTTCTTTGAAGAGCATCAGGTGGCACCGCATCATTGGAACCAGGGTATAGCGTTTGACCTTTTACAAGAACTACCCGTTTCCTTGTTATCCAAAGCGGTTGATTACCTCGTCTCAAGGCATGACGCATTACGTCTTCAATTTGAAAAAGAAAATGATCAATGGAGCGCCGCTTACTTGGCACCAGAAGCAGTAAATGCCTTCCAACAATTTGACTTAGATGACATGTCCGCTACTGCCCAGGCAGCGGCTACCCAAACGAAAATAAACGAGATACAAGCTAGCTTCAATTTGTCAGCAGGACAGTTGTTTCAAGTCGTCTACTTTAGTGGGCATAATGAAACCTGTCTCTTATACACATCTCCGAGCCCACGAGACCGAGGCTGATCTC
>CAJXUM010000945.1 GCA_913060855.1 uncultured Lewinella sp.
GGGCTCGGAGATGTGTATAAGAGACAGGTGCCTGTCTAGCCAGCCTCGCCGTTGCAGGTGTTCTCACCTGCGACATTCTCGGAGCCTGGCACATTTCTGATATGGTTAAGTCGGTAAACTAGAAAAATCTTCCTTCCCTTGATCCTATTTTGAATGTCCGAGACGAGCTCCAGCTCGTTCGCGGTCTTACGTAGCGGGCTCCCGCCCGCCGTATAATAACTGCGGGCAGGAGCCCCTGAAGGCAGGCGCAACTTAAGCCGGCCTACAAGCATGAGCTTGTGGCCTACATTAGATGTGGGTGGAAAACCTATCTGCGCTAGGCAGGCACGCAACATCGGTTGGGGAGGCAGTGATCCTCGGAGCCCCATCACCGCACCAAAGTCACCCATCCATTCAAAACCTGCTCTTTATCATCGGTCGTCAATACTGCAAGCGTATAGACATATATCCCTGGTGGAGCGGCTTTGCCATTGATCGTTCCATCCCAGCCTTCATTCGCCTTCAAGGCCTTTCCTTCATATACCAGTCCCCCCCAGCGATCAAAAACACTGAGGGAGCTGATCTCTTTTACATCGGAGTCACCATATACAGCGAAAACATCATTGATATAATCATCATTGGGAGAGAAGGCATTGGGTATATAGACCGCGTAAAACGCCAATTGTAAATAGATCGTGCTATCACAACCTGAAATGGAAGGCAGTGTCCGTATGTGCTCACCGGCCCGGCTGATCGCATCATCTCCAATTTGAAAGGATTCACCCGGGAATATTTTAGTCGATATGCTGCTCTCAACGGCTTGGCTGACCAGCAACTCCAGCTCGACAATGCTATCACAAAAATTTACCGTCTTAAAGGTATCCATGTACATGCCTGCCTGTGAAAGTGATTGCTGGTTAAATTTATAACTTTCTCCCGCACAAATCGTTTCGGATGCCTTTACAAACTGGCTTGGGGGAGCGTAGGTATAGGTTGCTGATATTTTACAGCCTTCACTATTTTCTAGCCTTACTTGGTATTGTCCGGGGCCAGGCGGGTTTTGCAAGCTATTACTAGTTGCTTGTAGAATGGCTACGCCGTTTTTATACCACTGGTATTGATAATCTTCTAAGGGTCTAATTTCAAAGGTTAAATTATTAGTGCAAGGCTGCCCTGTTGCTTTGATTCCCAAATCGAAATTGGTGTTTTCTTTGAGCACCAAGTGGTCCAGGAAATGGTAGGTATTATTGGTAGAGGAACGTAAACTGCAACCCGGACCAATCGCAATAGCCGTGATTTCCAGCGGTGTTCGAAATTTAAACAGTGATTTTTTCCATTGATTCTCTCCCGAGATATTTACGGAACCCAATTGTATCCAATCGGGGCTATTGGCTGGACAACCAAATGACTTATCTCCTATACCAAAAGGCAAGTTGGCGCAATCGGTCGTTCCAAAAAGGGCAATTTCTATGTCAGGGGAGGTAGTCCGATTCAAAAAACCCGTATAAAATTCGAGTCGATATTGAATATCGGGTTTCGTGGGGCTTAGTAAACAAGCACCGGCATATTCTTTTAACCCTGGAATTAAACTGCCGGTGAATGAGCCATCGATTAATCCAAGAAATCCTTCTCCATCCGGTATCGGTTGCGGGAGGTCAAAAATATCCGTACCATCATAATCACAAGCATGGAAATAATCGGTCGTTCCTTCTGAAGCTTGTATCCATCCTGTAGCACAATCTAAGCTGGAATGACCTTCTGGACAGCAGTCTTGGTCTTCAAAAGAAGGATTGGGAATTAAGGACAGTTCTTCTAGCGGTTCGCAATAGCAGTCGTCATCATTGAGATCAATTTGTCCATCATTATCATCATCCAGTCCATTGTCACATATTTCTGGCATCAATTGTTTCGAAGAGGAAACAAAAGGAGCGTTACTCAACACCAGCATCACCACAAACAGCTTGATCAATGAGTCCATGAAGGTTTAATTTTTACAGTAGAATACATGTATGGACGAGTAGATTTAAAATTACCAAAAAAACGACTACAAAAAGATAGTGGCCATAATAATAGCCGTATTGACTTTAGCATTGCAATTCTACTTATGGACTGAGAGATGTTGGTGTAAAACACGCAACATCGGCGGGAAGGGCGCCAATTTGAGAAGAACTTCCATTCCTATTCCCTACTCGATAAACTCAAGGTTATTTAATAATTTTTCAAAAAAACAAACAAAAGTTTCAACCTTTCATTAAAAGCCCATACCTTATTTTGGATTTATATAATTGTGCGCTATATTGCAGTAGTTGATTCACCTAAAAGAGAGAAGGTTTTGAAAGCGACAAACATTAACGATCCGGAATATTTTCACAAAGTGGTGGATTGCCAGTATGCCTGTCCGGCCCATACACCAGTCCCCGAATACATTCGACTTATTGCGGCAGAACGATATACCGATGCCTATATGGTGAATTGGGAATCCAATGTGTTTCCTGGTATCCTCGGGAGAACCTGCGACCGTCCCTGCGAACCCGCTTGCCGACGAGGTCGTCTTGAGGATGAGGAAGAACCTGTCGCCATTTGTCGACTGAAACGAGTAGCCGCAGATAATAAGGGAGATGTTAAGCCCTATATGCCCTCAACTCCTACCCAAAAGAATGGTAAAAAGATTGCCCTTATTGGTGGCGGTCCGGCTTCATTGACGGTAGCGCGAGATTTGGCGCCCCTGGGCTATGAGATTCATCTCTATGATGAATGGAGCAAAGGCGGTGGTATGATGCGCACGCAAATTCCTTCCTTCCGATTGCCGGAATCCGTTTTGGATGAAGAAGTTGGCTATATCCTAGATATGGGCGTGCATACGCATTTCAATACCTATGTAAGCAGTATGCGCGAAATTTTGGAAAAAGATTACGATGCTGTTTTTGTAGGGACCGGAGCACCTAGAGGGGGTGACCTTCGTAAGCTAAAAGGTCGAGAAGAAGCTGATGCGAATGTACATATCGGGATCGAGTGGCTAGCTAGCGTAGCATTCGGGCATATTGATAAAATTGGCAAGCGCGTGATTGTTTTAGGAGGTGGGAATACCGCCATGGATTGCTGTCGAACTTCGCGCCGCCTGGGTGGTGCAGAGGTGAAGGTAGTCGTGCGGAGTCCATTCAAAGATATGAAGGCCTCTCCCTGGGAAATTGAAGATGCCCAAAGAGAGGATATTCCCATTCTCAACAATATGCCGCCCAAAGAATTTGTGGTGGAAGATGGAAAATTAAAAGGCGTCATTTTTGGTAAGGTGAGAGCGGAGTATGATGAAAATGGCAGGCGAAAACTAATCCCAACGGGTGAGCCTGATGTATTTATCGAAGCGGATGACGTGATCATGGCTATTGGCCAAGACAATCACTGTCCTTGGATCGAAAGAGACCTCGGTATCGAATTTGGCAAGTGGGATATTCCTGTATTGGATAAAATCACTTTCCAGTCAACCTTACCCAAAGTCTTTTTTGGTGGAGATGCGGCCTTAGGACCAGAAAATATCATCACGGCCGTTGCTCAAGCGCATCAAGCCGCTATTTCCTGTCTCTTATACACATCTCCGAGCCCACG
>CAJXUM010000946.1 GCA_913060855.1 uncultured Lewinella sp.
TACGAGATCAGCCTCGGTCTCGTGGGCTCGGAGATGTGTATAAGAGACAGAGGGCATACGGTGGACTTGTTTGAAGCAGAAAAAGAAATCGGTGGACAGTTCAATATGGCCAAAATCATACCGGGTAAGGAAGAATACCAGCATACCATCCGCTATTATAATACGATGATCAAAAAGCATGGTGTGCAATTGCACCTCAATCATCGCGTTAGCGCAGCAGAGCTGATCGCAGGTAATTATGATGAAATCATCATCGCGACTGGGGTGAAACCTCGACAAGTTACTTTTCCAGGGGCCGATCATGCTAAGGTATTAAACTATGCAGATGTATTGTATGGTGGCAAAACGGTGGGGAAAAGCGTAGCGATCATTGGTGCTGGTGGTATAGGCTTTGATGTAGCGGAGTACTTAGCCCACGATTCTACGCATGAATCGCCAAGTCTCAATACGCCCGCTTATATGGAAGAGTGGGGAGTTGATATGTCTTATGCCGATGCAGGTGCATTAGCGCGCGCGCAGCCTGCGCCTTCTCCAAGAGAGATTTATTTGCTGAAGCGATCAGGCGGTAAGCATGGAAAGAACCTCGGTAAAACAACGGGTTGGATTCATAGAGCTAGCTTGAAAATGAAAGCGGTGAAACATCTCGCGAATGTGGTATATGAAAAAGTAGATGACGCAGGTCTTCACATTACGGTCGCGGGCGAACCACAAATATTAAATGTGGAGAATGTCGTAATCTGTGCCGGCCAGGAACCTTTAAGAGACCTTTATGATGCACTGCAAGAAAAAGACCAAAAGGTGCACTTGATTGGCGGAGCGGATGAGGCCGCGCAACTGGATGCCAAGCGAGCGATCAAGCAGGCTAGTTATTTGGTAGCGGAACTGTAGGGGGAAAGATGAAGAAGTGAAGAGGTGAAAAAGGTGAAGAAGCGAAGTGGTGAATGGCTAGAGATTTACCATTCAACTACTAATCAGAGCTAAAAACGACAAGAAATTATGCATATAATAGGGAGATGGGATGAGATGTTGGCCGCGAGGGATTTTGACGGGTTGAATGATATTTTGGCAGAGGACGCGGTGATGTATTCGCCTGTGGTGTATACACCTCAAAAGGGGAGGGCTATCACTAGAATGTACTTGGAGGCGGCTGGTCATGTGATTGGCAATGAACATTTTAAGTACACCAAGAAGATCATTGGTGAGAGCGATGCTTGTCTGGAGTTTGAGACGGAAATAGATGGAATGTACGTCAATGGAATAGACCTGATTAGCTGGAATGAAGAACAGCAAATTACTGAATTCAAAGTGATGATTCGCCCATTAAAAGCCGTGAACGCGGTTTGGCAAGGTATGGGAAGACGATTGGAAGAAATGAAGAAAGTATAGTTCGATTTTTGACATTCAACCTAAAATTATATGCCTTCCACTACCCATAAGTCAGCTTGTATTCTTTGTAGTATCAATTGCGGCATTGAAATAACAGTCGATGAAGCGGGGCGGTTTACTAAGATAGTAGGCGATCCCGATCATCCTACTTCTGAAGGATATATTTGCCAAAAAGCGACCCGACTCGACTATTACCAGAATCAAAAAAGACTTGATTCTCCTTTGCGCAAGCGTCCGGATGGAACCTTCGAGGAGATTTCTTGGGAAACCGCTATTCAAGAAATTGCAGATCAGCTGGTGAGTATTCGGGATACCCACGGTGGAGATACCGTAGCTTATGCTGGGGGTGGCGGTCAAGGCAATCACTTTCCAGGAATTTATGCCTCTGCTACGCGAGCAGCGGTGGGTACGCCTTATTTTTATTCGGCCTTGGCACAGGAGAAGACAGGAAATTTTTGGGTACATGGAAAGTTGTTTGGTAAGCAAAATAGCATGTATGAGGAGCCAATCGATGAAGCGCAGTATGTGGTGCTAATTGGTACCAACCCCTTGCAATCACACGGAATTAAGAAAGCACGGAAAGTCATCAACACCTTAGCGCGAGATAAGGACAGAACACTGGTCGTCATCGATCCCCGGCTGACAGAAACGGCTAAAAAAGCAGATCATTTCCTTCAGGTCAAACCGGGACGAGATGCTTTTTTGATGTCGGCGATGTTGGGTATCATTGTCCAAGAAGGCTTGGAGGACACCGCTTTTATCGAAAAGCATACCGTGGGGTTTGAAGCGATCAAACCTCATTTCATGGCTATTCCTATAGAAGAGTATGTAGCCAAGGCAGGCGTTCCTTTAGCTTTGGTACAACAGATAACGAGAGAAATGGCCGCGGCATCTACGGTGAGTATTCGTTCGGATTTGGGGATTGAAATGAGTTACAATAGTACCCTGAATGCTTATTTAAAGCGCTTACTTTTTCTGGTGACGGGTAACTTTGGAAAAAAGGGGACCAATCATTTAACGACCTGGTTTTTCCCACTCTTGGGAAATTCGAAAGAGCCAGAACAAGGGGGAGTAGTCACCCATGTAACGAAAGCCAAGGAAATTGGTAAATTATTTCCACCTAATGTATTACCCTTAGAAATAGATAGTGACCATCCGAAGCGGACTCGAGCCCTAATTGTAGAAAGTGCCAATCCGCTATCTTCGTATGCTGATGCACCGCGACAACGCAAGGCTTATAAGAAATTGGAACTGATGGTGGTGATTGATGTAGCGATGACGGAGACGGCCAGCGTAGCAGATTATGTTTTGCCTGCTTCTAGTCAGTTTGAAAAGTATGAAGCCACCTTTTTTAATGATAACTTCTTCCAATTAAGAGCCCCTATCAGCCCGCCGCTGGCAGGTACATTGCCCGAGTATGAAATCCATACCCGCTTGGCGCAAGCCATGGGTGTTTTGCCCAAGAAATTTCCACTTCTCAAAGCCATCGCTAAGGTGGATCGAGCCCTTCCTAGTTTAAAACTCTTTCAATTGGCATTGGGGGTAACTTTTGCTCGGAATCCAAAATGGCAAGCCTATGCTCCCATCGTATTGAAAGAAACACTGGGGTATGCCTTACCAAAAGGGGCTGAAGCGGCGGCTTTCCTTTGGTTTACGTCTCATCTATATGCTAAGAAATATCCTAAGGCTATCAATAATGCAGGGATAAAAGGAAAAGGCTATGCCCTAGGTGAGGCGATTTTTAGTAAAATTTTAAATAGCCCTTCTGGAGTGGTATTGAGCAAACACGACATTGCAGACCATTGGAAACTCATTGCGCATAAAGACAAGAAAGTTCATCTAGCGATACCTGAATTATTGCAATGGTTGGATGATCTCCCTATTTCTAATCAAGCTATCGAGGCTTATGAGGCCAAATATCCGTTCAACCTTATGGCTGGTGAACGCCGTTCCTACAATGCAAATACCGTAATACGAGACCCGGAATGGCGAAAAAATGATCAAGAAGGATACCTGAAAATTAACCCGACAGATGCGGTAGAATTGGGGATTACAAATGGAGATACGGTCAGTGCGTACAATGACCAAGGCCGGGTTCAGGTTATAGCTCGCTTGGTAGAAGAAATTCCAGCTGGTGTGGTATCTGTCTCTTATACACATCTGACGCTGCCGACGAAGAGGATAGT
>CAJXUM010000947.1 GCA_913060855.1 uncultured Lewinella sp.
TACACTATCCTCTTCGTCGGCAGCGTCAGATGTGTATAAGAGACAGCTTTTATACCTGCACATTTTGCCTAATTTTGGGAGATCAAATATGCTAGAAAAATGGTGGACATGAGTCGGATGATTCTTTTAGGCACATCGACTTTTGCGGTAATAATTCCAATTCCACCACTAACCAAAAACAAACATCAATAGAATGAGTGCAAAAGTCCTCCCGTGGCTAGGTATCCTGGCCATGTTTTTGTTCCCCAAGACCAGTGAAGCTCAAAAACAAACACCGCTTGATGTAGCCTTGCGCTATGTAGAAAAATCCTATACGCAATGGGATTTGGCGACTGATGATTTTCGTGAAATGAAGGTGAGTCATCAGTATCAGAGCCAACACAATCAGGTCCATCATTTTTATTTTTTGCAGCAATATGCTGGCATTGAAGTAGAGAGCGCTATTCTCGGCGTACATGTCAAATCTGACGGCACTGTTGGCTATGCCACGAATAGGTTTGTAGCTGGAATTACCGAAAAAGTCAATGCTGTAGCGCCAACGCTCTCCGCCATAGCTGCGATTGAACAAGCGGCCAACCGCTTAGGCTTACCTTTTGACCAGTCGGTCCGTTTTCAAGAAAAAGAAAACGCCAATACCTATCGTTTTTCAGCCGGGAAGCTGGCCAAAGCTCCTATTCAGGTGACGCTAATATATTGGCCGCACCCCATTAGTGGAGCGGTGAAACTGGCCTGGCGGGTGCAAATTGAAGAGCCGGTGAAGCAGATGAAAATCTGGGACATATTGGTAGATGCCTCCGAAGGGCAAATATTGGAACAACGCGACCGGGTGTTGCGATGTTCTTTCTCGGACAAGCATCAACATGAGACTAGCTGTACCGATTCTCCCGTTTTTGAACCTCTACAAAAGGCGCTTACTACGGAAGAAAATTTTCCGCCAATGGCGGGAGAAACCTATAACGTCTTTGCCTTACCCTTAGCCAATCCGCTACAAGGCGCCAGACAATTGACCATCAGCCCTTCAGATCCTACTGCCTCTCCCTTTGGCTGGCATGATACCGATGGCGCAGCTGGCGCAGAATATACCATTACACGAGGTAATAATGTACATGCTTATCAGTCCCGAGATGGCAATGTCACATCGGCTGGAGATGAACCGGAGGGAGGTGCTAATCTGATATTTGATTTTCCGCTAGACCTTAGTAAAGAACCGGATCAATATGTTGATGCAGCTGTTACGCAGCTGTTTTATACGAGTAACTATATACATGATTTTGCCTATGCCTATGGGTTTGATGAAGCAGCAGGTAATTTCCAAGAGAATAATTATGACAAAGGTGGAACGGGCAGCGATGCGGTAAGAGCAAGGGCTCAATTTTACGGTGCTGACCCTTATCAAGAACCTGCTGATCCCTCCGATGATCAATTGAATAATGCGGTCTTTTTCTCTTCACCTGAGGGAGAAAGTCCACGCATGCATATGTTCCTTTTCGATCGTCAAGGGAATGATCTATTTACAGTAGTAGAGCCAGAAGCTATCCGGGGCGCCTTTGAAACGGGTATAGCCACTTTTGGTCCCAATATCACAGGAACAGCGATAGAGGGGCAAATTGTAAATGCCGTTGATAACTCTAACAATCCAAGCTTGGTATGTGGAGCGGTAGCAAATGCGAGTGAAGTAAACGGGAAGATAGCTATGTTGGATCGAGGCGACTGCTTTTTCAAGGAAAAGACAATTAATGCACAGGCAGCAGGCGCCATCGCTGTTATCATTTGCAATTTTGAAGATGTGATCATCGATATGGGAGGGCCTGCTTCAGTAGATGAACCAACGATTCCTACCTTAATGTTGAAAAATACAGATTGCCAAACGGTTCGTGCGTTTCTTGATCAAGGAGTGGAAGTCCGCTTGCAACAACCTGATGTCTCGGGACCTACCTTTGTGGATGGTGATTTTGATAATGAGGTAGTCATACACGAATATGGACATGGTATTTCAAATCGCTTGACAGGCGGTGCTTTCTCCAGTTGCCTGGGGAATGATGAACAAATGGGCGAAGGGTGGAGTGATTTCTTTTCCCTGGTAACTACGGTAAAAGTAGGAGAGACTGGCGAAGAACCGAAGCATGTGGGGTCCTATATTTGGACGAGGACTGCTGACGGAACAGGGGTAAGGCGCTTGCCCTATTCATCGACTATGACGGTCAATAACCAAACTTTTAATGATATCATCGGTACTGGAGGTCGTGTCTTTAACCCCGAACCTGGAGAACCCAACGAACGAGGTGCACCACATCCTTTAGGAGAGATATGGACAGGAGCGCTTTGGGATCTGTATTGGGCGATGGTCGATAAATACGATTTTGATGAAGATCAATTACATGGGGATGGCGGCAATAATATGGCCATTCAGTTGGTAGTAGATGGCATGAAATTGCAGGCTTGTAATCCAGGATTTATTGATGGTAGAGATGCCATTTTAAAGGCAGACGAACTTAGCTTTAATGGTGCTAATCAATGTCTTATCTGGGAAGTATTTGCTCGACGAGGCTTGGGGTATGGTGCTGATCAGGGCAACATAAACGATCGGAATGATGGGATTGAGAGCTTTGCCGTTCATCCTGAATGTATCTCTAGTTTGAAAATAAATAAAGAGGCAACCGCCCTGATTATTCCCGGAGAAGAAATTACCTACACATTGGAGGTTCATAATCATAAGCCAACTGCCTTGACCGGAGTGGTTGTGACTGATATCTTACCAGAAGGGACTAGCTTGGTCGCTGGATCGGCAAGCGGTAGTGATAATGTCGACCTGAATGGTGATTTATTATCTTTTGAAGTAGGGGATATGGCTGCCGGCGATACCTTGATATTCTCTTATCGCGTTATGACTGCTTTGGATTTGAAATCGACACGACAATTTTATGATGATGTCGAAAGTAATAGCACCGAAGAAACCTGGATTTTTGACTTTATAGAAGGAACAACTATCTGGGAAGTGAGCGATTTTGATGCGAATAGTGGTGAGCAATCTTGGTATGTGGAAAATACGAATGCAGACAATGACCAAATCCTATTCTTAGCGGAACCTTTCCGGATTGAAGGAGAACAGCCAGCCCTTCGTTTTTACCATAAGTATGAAACCGAAACGGGTTTCGATGGTGGATTCGTAGAAGTTTCTACTGATGGAGGGAATTTCTGGCAGATCATTTCCAAGGATAAGTACTTCAGAGGTAATAACCTACGTCCACTCAACTACAGTACATTCGCAGTTCCTGGAATAGAAGCATTTAGTGGAAACACCAATGATCAATTTATTGCTAGCTATATCGACCTCAGCGACTTTATTGGGCAAGATGTCCAGTTCCGGTTTCGCTTCGGAACGGATGATGTAGAGAGTCGATTAGGCTGGTTTGTGGATGATATTGAGATTTTAGACATCTTCAACTACCAATCAGAAGCTTGTGTGACAAGTTCGGAAGGCGATCAGGCCTGTGCGGCAGCTCCGGAGCGAGGGACAGTAGTCGAAGACCTGTCTCTTATACACATCTGACGCTGCCGACGAAGAGGATA
>CAJXUM010000948.1 GCA_913060855.1 uncultured Lewinella sp.
TGTGTATAAGAGACAGCCTGTGGCTTGCTTAAAGAGGCGATTGAAGCTGGTTTTGGATTTGAAACCACAATCAAAGGCAATGGCGAGTAGGGTGTAATGCTGGTACTCCTCTGCCATCAATTTGGTTTTGACGGCCTCGATTCGGAAGTGATTGATCAAATCATAAAAGCTAGTGTGCAGGTGTTGATTGAGCAGGGCGGAGAGCTTTTTATCGGTAGTGGGGATTTTTTCTGCCAGGCTGCTCAAGGTAAGATTCTCATCCAGGTAGAGTTGTTCTTCTGCTAGGACTTGCTGGACGCGTGTTTTTAGCTTTTCAATCGTAGCCGTATTGGCGTTTTTAAGCGGGTGATCACTACCTGCCTTTTCGGGCCCTGGTACCAGGTTCTCTTCGATTAAATAAGCAGGAAGGAGGATACGAGATTGACTTATACCGTAGTAACCCAGATAAAGAATCACACCAATCATGACAAAATTAGTGGAGTAGTATGCGCCCCAAGCTAAGGGGCCTCCTAAGCTTTGGTATAGGGTCAATAGCAAATGGAAGCTAATAATGCCTGAAAAACCGACTAATAAATATCGTATCCAGCGAAGGTCTTTTTGCTGCAAATTGGAATAACTTCCTTTTATCGCCCGACTTAGTTTGGATAACAGTCGTAGGGAAAGTATACAATAGACCAACAGGAAGATGGCTTGCAACTGCAAGATATATTCATGCTGTTCTAAGGTGTCTAAATAGGGAAATAGATTTTTTCCTTGCCATAGGCTTGCCGTAAAGGGGAGGGTAATGAGGAGAAAATAACTCACGAAGGGAATAAAATGAAATAAGTGTTTTTGAATTAAACCCTTTTCGGCTTGAAACAAAGATTTGATGTATAAGAATAACAAGGGACCTAGGAAATAGCCCAAAGGATCAGCAAATATAAATCCCAAGCTGTAGATCCATCTGATATCATGAAACTCACCGTACGCATGAAAGGAAACAAAAAAAGAGAAAAGGAAAATGACAAATAGTAGGCGTTGCGGGAGTGCCTTTTCGGTAAAACGAAGAATAGCAAAGAGGATAATTGCGGTAACAACAATACCAGTAATAAGAATAAAATCTGTAATTAATTCCATCTTTAATGGCACTTCTGTTTTGTGAAGGCTAATTTCTAAACTATGTTGCGATTTGGGTGGACAACAATACGCAAAATATACGTACTTCGAACATAAATATCGTAAGATGGAAGGCAAAAACCGAAAATTGAAAGTAGGCGTCCTGGGTTGTGGCCCTATTGCCCAATTTGCCCACTTTGAATCCTGCCAAAAAGCAAAAAACGTAATCCTCTATGCCATTTGTGATCGGGCGGAAGATCTATTGGAGCGCATGGCGGCGATATGGCGCCCAGAAAAAACTTACAGGAACTATCAAAGGATGTTGGGCGATCCAGATTTGGAAGCGATGATTATCGCTACCGCCGATCCTTTCCATGTCCCTTTGGCCTTGTTGGCTATTCAGGCTGGCAAGCATGTATTGGTAGAAAAACCCTTAAGTCATTCGATAGAGGAGTGCCTAGCTTTACAGGCTGAGGCGAGTGCCCGAGGCGTACATGTACAGGTGGGGCATATGAAGCGTTTCGATGCTGGGATAGCTTATGCGCAGGACTTTATTCAGCAGCAAATCGGAGACCTACTGGCCTTAAAAGCCTGGTACGGAGACAATACGCACCGCTATACGATGACCGATAATGTACAAGCTTTGCCCATAAGAAGTGCAAAAGCAGTTACCCCAAAGGTGAATCCAAAAGATGACCTGGAGCGCTATTATATGATGGCCCATGGGAGTCATTTGTTAGATACGGCCTATTTCTTAGCAGGTCCCATTGGCCGAGTTTCGGCCCAGTTGCGACAAAAATTTGGAGCCTATTGCTGGTTTGTCCAAACAGAATTCGAAAATGGTGCCATTGGTCATTTAGATTTGACGATTAAATTGCGAGGGGATTGGCATGAGGGTTTTCAGGTATATGGAGAACATGGGAGTGTATTTGCGAAGACTTATAATCCCTGGTTCTACAAAAGTAGTGAGGTAGAATGCTTTTTGGAAAGCGAGCAGCAATACTATCGCCCTTTGGGCGCCGATGGTTTCTCTTATCGCTTACAGTTGGAACACTTTGCTGAGGTAATCTTAGCCGAAGTAAAGCCAAAGGGAACGAGTATTATGGAGGGAATGGAGGTGGTAAAAGGAATGTTGGCCATTCAACAATCAATACAAGAAGCGAAACCGATTTATTTAGACCAAATCACAAGTGGAGCATTATGAAACCTATAGGAATTTTTGCCAAGACCTTTCAGCGAGATGGACTACCTGAGCTTTTGCAGGCAATAAAAGCTCAGGGATTCAATTTGATACAATTCAATATGAGTTGCGTAGGACTCCCATCGCTGCCCGATCATGTCCCTGCCGCCACGATAGCCGAAATCCAACAAGCCCTGGCCGAAACGGATCTTCAAATGGTCGGCTTATCGGCTACCTTCAATATGGGGCATTCCGATCAGAAGGTGCGGGAGGCCGGATTACAATCGCTGGAAGTACTAGCCCAGGCCGCTGCTAAAATGGAGAACCCACTGTTGAGTCTCTGCACAGGCTCCCGGCATCCGCTAGATAAATGGGCCTTTCATCCCGAAAATACCAGCCCCGCCGCTTGGCTGGATATGTGCCGAACCATGGAAAAAGCCATCGCCATCGCAGAGCAATATCAACTCTTTTTAGGGATAGAACCAGAACTCGGTAATATTGTCAGTAATGCCTCCAAAGCTCAACAACTATTGCGTGAAATGGGCAGCGATCGCCTAAAGGTCATCCTCGATCCCGCCAATTTGTTTGAAGAGGAACCAGTTACTCAAATCAAAAGATTAATCGACAAGGCGATCGATCTTTTGGCGCCTTCTATTGCCATGACACACGCCAAAGACCGAGATGGGGTAGGGGGCTTTAGTGCCCCAGGACAAGGCATTATTCCTTTTGATTATTTTGTACAGCAGTTAGCTGCGGCAGGGGTGACTGCTCCGATGGTAGCCCATGGGTTTGGAGAAGAGGAGGTGCCGGAGGTGGCTGATTTTTTAAGAGGATTGTAGCTTGCTTTTTTGACTTGTCGTTCTGGTGAGAGTTGCGGTGCATATTGAGTTATTGTTCCCTTGTTACCACCCTGCTGTATTGGAGTATGTTTCGTAGTTCGTCGGAGGAATATAGTCGAAAGAGCTATTGGTCTTTTTCTTGAATGCTCGGGAAGCTAGGGATAGCAGTGGTTCAAAATCTTGATCAGTCGGAGTCCGTGTCGGATCTTGTAACACCCTTTGGTATTCTTCTTTACCACTAGCTACAACGGCAGCCCTTACATATAGGAACCCATCCTCTGAAAAATGCCCAGAAAAATAAGCCGCGTTCGCGTGTTTTCTAGTATCAAGTAGGAACAACTTTGTAGCCAGCATATCTTCAAATAGATAAATATGACTGATTGGACCTTGAGAAAGGGCCTCTATGGCCTGTCTCTTATACACATCTCCGAGCCCACGAGACCGAGGCTGATCTC
>CAJXUM010000949.1 GCA_913060855.1 uncultured Lewinella sp.
GAGATCAGCCTCGGTCTCGTGGGCTCGGAGATGTGTATAAGAGACAGGTCTATACGGATCAATTCAATCATGCCCCTGCTCAACTGCTGATGCATACGGGGAGTGCCCGTCTAGGTCGGCCAAGTATGGGGTCTTGGGTAACTTATGGTTTAGGTTCCAGTAACCAAAACCTGCCTGGCTTCGTCGTTTTAACCTCAGGAGGGAACAATCCTGATGCAGGTAAATCTGTTTGGGGAAGTGGCTTTTTGCCTTCCGTTTATCAAGGTGTACAATGCCGATCGAAGGGAGAACCGGTGCTCTATCTCAATGATCCTGAAGGGATGAATCGGGATTTACGAAAAGCATCGATAGATGCGATCAATAAAGTCAATGAATTGACGCATACTGAATTCCAAGACCCGGAAGTCCTATCTCGGATGGCCCAATATGAGATGGCTTTCCGCATGCAGGTAGCTGCTCCAGAAGTAATGAGTATTGATGGGGAACCTGAATATATACATGAAATGTACGGTACGAAGCCCGGCGAAGCTTCTTTTGCTAACAATGTGCTATTAGCCCGGAAGTTGGTGGAGAAAGGGGTCCGTTTTGTTCAGTTGTATGACTGGGGCTGGGATTCGCATGGTACCGGTAAAGGTGGCGCCTTAAACCTGGGCTTTGTGGATAAATGTAATAGCATGGATAAACCGGTAGCGGCCTTACTGACTGACCTAAAGCAACGGGGCTTATTAGAAGAAACCTTGGTCGTGTGGGGTGGCGAATTTGGGCGAACACCGATGCAGGAAAATAGGAATGGCGTTGATTTGCCCTTCAAAGGACGGGATCATCACCCCGATGCCTTTACCGTCTGGATGGCAGGCGGTGGCCTAAAGCCAGGCATCTCCTATGGCGAAACGGATGAAATTGGCTATAGTCCTATCAGCGGCCGCACCTCTGTTTTTGACTTACAAGCTACCATTCTGCATCAATTAGGTTTTGATCATGAGAAATTCACTTACCAATTTCAAGGCCGGCCGTTCCGACTGACGGATGTGGAAGGCCATGTGGTAAAGGATGTGTTGGGGTGATCGTAATCAGAATGGAAATGACAATAAAAATCAAAAGGCGAAAGTATGGCCTCGTCCTCCTCGCCATTGGTACCAGAGCTCCTGCTCGGCACCTGCCATGTCCATAGTTTCCTCAGCCGTTGGTGCAAGAATTCCGATTCTGCACCTTGCCACGTCCCAGCCCCTCACAGCTCCTGCTGTCACCACCAGTTTCCAACCTTGCTAACCTCGCTTCCTTGGCTTAGGTACAAAATCCTCCACATAATCAGGATTGGCGACAGTAGGTACAGGCGCATTCGTGCTGGTTCGCCATTCATCTAATACATCAAGTAATTCAGCCACCTTATCGGGATTAGCGCTAGCCAAGTTGTTTTTCTCACCAACATCCTCCTTTAGGTTATACAATTCCAGGGCGCCATCTTCAAAGTATTGATGCAATTTCCAATCGCCTAGGCGAACGACGGAACCGGGGCGCGTACGAAACAAGGAATCTCGACTTTCATCTCCTCCCACACGATAAGCTTGTAAGTAAATAGGGAAATGCCAAAATAGCGGCCGCTCCTCCATTACCTCTTGTTTTAAAAGGACATTGGCTAAGCTGTGCCCATCCAATAATTTATCGGCAGGTTTTTCAATTCCGATAAGATCGAGTAAGGTGGGGAAGAAGTCCATATTAGTGACTGGCATCTCCGTCGTCCACGCTTTTTTGATTTTGGTTTTCCATCGAACTAATAAAGGAACTCGAATGCCTCCTTCATAATAGGAGCCTTTGCCGGCCCGTAGCGGATGTTGGCGAGACTGGAAAGAGATGCCTCCATTATCGGAGGTAAAAATCAAGATAGTATTATCCAGCTTCAACTCATCGAGGGTAGTCAAAATACGGCCAACACTAGCATCCATGGTCTCTACCATGGCCGCATAGTTGGGATTGCGCCCTTGCCCATCCAGCTTTTCCTTTTTCTTATACTTTTCGACCAAGGCTTCCTTCCCCTGTAGTGGCGTATGAATCGTGAAAAATGGTAAGTATAAAAAGAATGGTTTTTCCTTATTGGTTTCAATAAAATCGATAGCCTCTGTCGTAATTCGATCCGTTAAGTATTCTCCGTCTGGGCCGTCGGGAAGGTTCGGGTTTTTATAAGGACTGAAATATGACTTAGGGTGTCCAGCCTTCGTTCCTGCCACATTTTCATCAAAACCTTGCGTCCGAGGATCATCGCCCAAATGCCATTTTCCGATGGAACAAGAGGTATACCCATGAGTTTTTAAGGCTTCCGCCAGTGTAAGTTGCTCAGTGGGTAGTTCCAAGGTGTTCAGTGTTGGAATAATCCTACGCGTCTTGGCATTTCCCCTTTCAGATGAACCAACGGTATAAATACCATGTCGAGGTGTGTTTTGGCCAGACATCATACAGGCTCTGCTCGGCGCGCAATTAGCAGCTCCAGCATAGGCATTTGTAAAACGGACACTTTCTTTTGCCAAACGATCCAAGTTGGGCGTTTCATAATAACGAGAACCATTAAAGCCTACGTCTTTCCAACCGAGATCATCTACATTGATTAGTACAATGTTGGGGAGATCAGCGGCATTTTCTTCTGTGCATTTCGCAGCAAGAAAGAGTACGGGCAATAGTAAAAGGTAGATTTTTCTCATGATTCTCGATTTAAGGCTTAGCGGTTGTGGTATACCATTTAAGAGAGTGATGAATTCGACAAAAGGGTCGCTTACTGGTATAAGGGTAAATTAACGATAATCCACAAAAAAGTAGTACAAAGAAGCAAGTCGATAAGCTTGGTATTCTCTTTTTTAACAAAGAGCAGTCTAAACCAATGATCTATGGGATAAAAAGGACCAAGACTCGAATTGTCCAAAGAGGAGTCTTGATAAGCCCCAAAACTTTTCCGTTCTTTGTTAGACCCTCTTTAAGGGGTAGAGCTTTAAAGAACGAAAAACAGGACTTATGTTAAGAGTAATGGCTATTGTTGCAATCGGGTTATTAACCGCTTGTCAAACCGAAAAGGCAGATCGTGCCGAGAGATTAGATATTACCAAAATGGATCCGGTCCATTGTTACACAGGAGAAGCTTCTCCCTATACGGCCGTCGGCTTGATTCCTACTTACCTCGCCGAAGTCGAAGCGATGAAAGCAGACCCTACGGAAGCACAAAGCACGGAAGGTATGGTATGGGTCGCAGGCGGCAGCTTCGTAATGGGTGGCGATAATGATCAGGCAAGAGAAGATGAATACCCAGAGCACCCTTCAACGCTCAATGGTTTTTGGATGGATGAGACAGAAGTAACCAACGAACAATTCAAAGCTTTTGTAAAAGCTACTTCCTATCTTACTACAGCAGAAAAGGAAATCACTCGTGAAGATATATTAGCCCAATTGCCAGAAGGGACGGTACTGCCAGAAGACCTGGACTTATCTCCTTTTTCCTTGGTTTTCAACAGCCCTCCTCCCAGTGATCGGGCTTATGGCTGTCTCTTATACACATCTCCGAGCCCACGAGACCGAGGCTGATCTCG
>CAJXUM010000950.1 GCA_913060855.1 uncultured Lewinella sp.
GATCAGCCTCGGTCTCGTGGGCTCGGAGATGTGTATAAGAGACAGAGTGTATATCGGCGCTTTTTTTTGCAAAATATTTGGTCTTTCCTTTACCGTCCTTCGTTTTTCTACGCTATGCAGTAGTTTAATAGGCGCTTTGGCTTTTTACGGCTTGGCCAATGAACTAACAAAAGAGCGAAAACTAGCCCAGTTTAGCACTTTACTCTTCTTTTTTAATCCGATGTATTTCAATCTGTCCTATACCTTCATGACAGATGTTCATTTTCTTAGTTTTCTTTTGTTGGCCTTCTTGTTTTTCATCAAAAACTTACGGCAAGCTAATATTCTTTACCTAGTTGCTGCCACTTTCTTTTCGGTTATAGCGACATTGATACGCCAGCCAGGATTACTTATTCCCTTTGTCTTTTTATTCGTTAGTTTCTTTCAAACTAGACACAAACTCAAAGAAAGACTAGTCGATTTTCTACCTACAATCATCACCCTAGGTGTTTTTGTAGGTTACAACATCTGGCTAAAATGGGGTACCAGTACGCCCAATAATGTGCAAAGTGTGACCGCTTTATATGATTCTATCTTTGCCCGCAGCCTAGGCTATAATTATTTTCGACTGACCAATATCATCTTATATGTTGGCGTATTTCTATTGCCCTTTTTAGTAGGTTTTATTCGGGCTCCGAAGGGCTTATCTCTGCAGAAAAATATTTTACTAGGAATAGCCAGTACGGGCCTTTTTGCCTTCTTTTATTATGGCAGTGATTTTTTTCCCGCTGGTAATATTTTATACAATCTTGGCTTAGGCCCGCAATTACTCCGGGATACCTATTTATTAAAGGAAAATATTAGCCCTAGCCTACCGCCTTGGGGAATGCAGATGATAAAATATGGCGCAGTATTAGCTAGCACGATTCTGTTCATAGCGGTTCCTTGGAAAGGATTATTTAATAGAAAAACAATAATGGCTTCGCCGCTTAACACGATCTGGCTGAGTAAATTAGCGCTCGGAGTCACCACTTTCATCTTTGGCACTTTCCTGCTGATTATTCCTTACTTTTTTGATCGGTATACGCTTCCCTTGATGGTTTGCGCCTTACTGCTAGTATTGCCCTATGAAAAATCATTTAATCGATCAGCCCAGCTCATAGGTGGCTTGTTACTAATTCTATTCGCCAGCTATAGTGTGCTGGGTACCCATTACTACCTTTCTTGGAATCGAGTACGCTGGGAAGCCATGGATTATCTACTGCAAGAAAAACAAACGACCCCGAAGCATATCGACGCGGGCTTTGAGGTAAATGCCTGGCTAGAAGCTGGGCCGGTTAATGGAGAGAACCAAACTGATATTAGCTGGTGGTTCGTAACGGAGGATGACTATGTACTTGGCTTTGGCAACTTACCCGATTTCAAAGTAGAGAAAACCTTTCCGATAAAGGCTTACTGGCCTTTTAACAAGCATGAATTATTCATTCTCTGGCACAAAATCAATGGCGTAACAGATTATGGAGATTTCCCCATTCGTTGTGATGCGGAACAACTCTCTCAGGATAAGGGTACTTATCTTACCAATGTGCCCTCCGTGAAATTTGACCATCTCGAAACCCAGTCTGATATTCGAGCCTATTCTGGTGAATATTCCATCGGTTTGACGGATCAAAAGGAGTTTGCAGCCTTCACTACCTTTAAGCGGGTCAAGCCAGGCGATCAATTTACCGTGCGAGTGTGGCGCTGGGATCCGACTGCTAGCGCAGGCTTGGTACTGTCAGACGATGAAAGCAAAGGTTTTTATCATTATACTTCCACCAATATTATTCAGAGAGATGAGAGTGGTTGGGAACAACTTGAATTGAGTGTTACCGTTCCTCTAGATGCATCATTTCAATCCATTAGCACTTATCTTTGGAATTCATTGAAGCAAGATGTTTGGTTTGACGATATGGAGGTTTTTAGAACACCCGCTAACCGCCTAGACACGACAGAATAAAGCCTATGAGCACACCATCTACTATATTGATCGAAGCGCACTACTTACCTAGTATTCAATACTTTAGTAAATTGGCCCATTATTCACAGGCCACCATCGAGGCTTGCGAAACTTATCAAAAAGGAAGTTATCGAAACCGCTGCCATATCGCAGCTGCTAATGGTTTGATGCGGCTGTCTATTCCCCTTAAAAAAGGAAAAAACGAGCAACAATTCATTCGTGAAACGCAAATTGCTTTTGATGAATCCTGGAGGAGTCAACATTGGAATAGCATCCGCTCTGCGTACGGGAACGCTCCCTTTTTTCCCTACTATGAAGAAGAATTAGCCGCTTATTTTCGGAGCCCAAATCCATTGCTTTTCGATTGGAATTTACAGCTCATTCAATTATTATCTCGCCTATTGCAATTGGAGGTATCCATCCAACAAAGTACAACTTACGTTAGGGAAGTGCAGAGTGATGTGCAAGATCTTCGACAGCTCATTCACCCCAAATCTCACCGTCGAATGACCGATGATAATTTCCAGCCCGTTCCTTATCCCCAGCTTTTCCAGGAAAGACACGGATTCTTACCCAATTTAAGTATCTTGGACCTGCTCTTTTGTACTGGCCCACAAGCTATTTTGTACCTTGAGCAATCTTTCACCAATGGTTAGTACTAGGCCAAGGAAAAGCATGGCCTTTAAGTTGACTTTATTATAAATCAGTTATAGTGAATCAGTTATTAAATCAACAATTACAACCCCAGAGAGCTCAATTAGATGAAATTGCCAAAGACCTTCATGGCTTAACCATAGAGATCGGTCATAGTGAACTGACCGAAACTTTGAGCGAACTACGGAATAGGATCCACGAGCCATTTATGTTCGTTATCGTAGGAGAAGTCAAGGCGGGAAAGTCAAGTTTTATCAATGCTTTACTAGATACAGGGCGTGAAATCACCAAAGTAGCGCCGCAGCCGATGACGGATACTATACAGCAAATCCTGTATGGTGAGAAAGAAGAAATCGTAAGCATTAATCCCTATCTCAAGCAAATCTTTCTACCCGTAGAAATTCTTCGAGAAATTGCCATCGTAGACACGCCAGGTACCAATACCATAGTGGATCACCACCAAGAGATCACCGAGCGCTTTATTCCTTCCGCTGATCTCATTGTTTTTGTCTTTGAAGCGAAGAACCCCTATCGACAGTCGGCTTGGGAGTTTTTTGATTATATCAATGCGGAATGGCGTCGGAAGATCGTTTTCATTCTACAACAAAAAGACTTGATGCGCCCCGAAGACTTGGTGGTCAATCACCAGGGCGTAGTCGATCATGCTATCAAAAAAGGAATTGAGGATCCGCTCGTATTTTCGGTATCTGCCTTGCAAGAAGAAGAAAACAATCCCGAAAGTGGGTTTGAAGCGGTGAGAGCTTTTATTCGAGATAATATTACTGGAGGAAAAGCACCTGTACTTAAACTCCTGAATAGCATTGGTACCCTGCAAAATATCAATGCTAGAATTAACGAGGGGCTGCAACTTAGAGGAAAACAATGGGCTGTCTCTTATACACATCTCCGAGCCCACGAGACCGAGGCTGATCTCGT
>CAJXUM010000951.1 GCA_913060855.1 uncultured Lewinella sp.
CTATCCTCTTCGTCGGCAGCGTCAGATGTGTATAAGAGACAGCGTCTATAAACAACACTCCTCCCCTAGCCTTCTCGATGGCAGCCTTAACTTTTGGCGCCGTTTGCCCAATGTATTCACCGATCAAATCGACTCGGTCTACGCTATGCACGTGACCTTTAGTCAATAGGCCCATTTTTTTGTATAAGCGCCCCATCATACCGGCCACAGTTGTTTTACCCGTACCAGGATTACCTATAAAAACAGAATGTACATTGATTTCTTCATTTTCATCAAACCCCTTGTCCTTTCTCAACTGAAGAAACTGAATATATTTGGCGTGATCTCTTACTTGTTCTTTGATCGAACTGAGTCCGATGAGTGCATCCATCTTCTCCATCAACTCCTCAAAAGTCTGGGGAATATCTTCTACCGGGCTGAGCACCACTGGTACATTATGATCGGGTAGTAATACTCCCGAGATACCTTCTTCGAAGTCTTCGGCAATGCTAAATGGAATAACGGCGAGTAATTTATCCAAGAAAACGATTTCTGCCGAATAGCGATCCATACGCCAAGAGCCTTTTACATTAGAGCCCCAACCAGCCGTGATCTTGATATAATCATCCTCCTTTTCTACCCTTTGCAGTCGAATTACCTGCCCCTTTAATTCCCTCGCGTCATTATAGAACTTTGTGAAGAGTTCGCAATGCCAGGCCTTGTTAGGTAGCAGGCTTTTCAATAATATTTCCACATAGATATACCGCGTTTCCTCACAGCTGAATGCCCTATAATAAGTCCGCTCTTCTTCGACCAAATCATCATAAGGTCCTTCGTATAACCGGAGTGATTCTACGCTAATATAGGGATTGGCATCTTCCAGGACAGGTGTGCCAGCATCTTCAATATAGAAATACTTAGAGGCTACTTTCTCTCCTTCGATATAGGCCTCCCAGTAGTAAGTACCCTTTTTCCAAAAGGCACCTTCCGTTTTATTTCCCCACCCTTCTCGGATGTAGACAATGTTATCGTATTTGCTTACTTTTCGGCGTAGGGGTAAGAGACATAGCTCCTTTTTACCTTTCTTGAGGGTGAAACAACGCAGCTCCACTTCTATTTCCCAATCCTCGATATCAAACTGCTTATTGTAAAAAGAGAGTTCCGCGTAGATATAAGTTGCCTCATACCGGTCAAATACCTGTCGATACTTTTTCTTGTTATCAGCCAGCCATTCGGTCGATGAGTATACTTTTAACTCTTTAAACTTGAATTTTTTGGCGTCCGCTTGCGGGAACTCAATTGCCATATATGTCCTCCTTAGCTATAGTTTTAAAAAATCTGCATTCGTATACTGAAGTTTTTTAAGAATGTTCTTTTGAGGCGAAATTTGAAGGAAAGAAGTTCTGGGAACTGTTTTTTTCTTCAACATAGCCGCGTTACGGTATAGAAAAAAACTATTTTCAGTCTCTTGTTCTCTCGAATGGTACCCCATCAATCATTCTTAATCAACTTCTCAATTAAATATACGACGCAGGATGCAATTTGGTACATTTTTTTGAAAAAGATACCATACTTAGTTCTTTTTGTAACAGGGATTCACCCCAAAAAAGGCCAGCTTTATCAAGGAAAGGGGCTTTAAAATAGCTGGATCAGCCAATCAAAGGAGGAAAAGGGCCTGGTACCTAGCATGGAGAATGATTAGGTGGCACCCTGAAATAAAAAAAGGTACCGGAGTATAAAACCCCTGGTACCTAAAACCACCTATCTATTCTTTGATTGCTTTATTTATGTAGGCTGAACACAGGAAGTAAGTCATTGTTTAGTTTTTTCTTGTATTTTAAGGCCGTTTTTGACCTAATGATAAAAACCTGACATTTCACTATAATATTATGCTACCCAATAGGTCGCTTTGGAATTGTTGAAAAGAGGAAGCGCAGAACGTTTTAAGTAGAAGTAACAGCACTAAACCTCTCAACCGTTAAAGCTTATTACAGCCCATACAGTAGTATACTTCTATAGTTTTCAGGTTTTGTAATATTGCTTAAGCGACTCATTCATGGCCAACATAAGTATACAACTCCCTACCCTTATTCAAGATGTGATGGTAGACGGTATGCCACAATACTATCTACGGCCACTCTTTGCCCCCTATCCCTTTGTCACCCATCGGCGATACAATCTTGCGATCACGCAATATCAAAAAGAGGTAAAATTGTCTTTTAAGGGCCTAAGCCTCGACCGGGAGTCAATGGATCGCGTCCTGTGGTTTTTGTTTTCCCCTATTATAAAGTATCAGAAATTACCGATCACCTTTACGATAGGCGGGCAATTTATCCAAGGAGACCTAAGCATGATTCGATTTGAACTCAAAGGGTTCACTTTTATCGGATTTCCAGCGATTAATAACTACCTGTTCATGTTGGACGGGGAAGGCTTGGGAAACACCGAGTACAATGCCGAAGCAACAAGTCGAGTAAAAAAATTACTCAAAATACTCAAGCAAGAACAAGGTAAAGACTTCGATCCTAGCCAATATTATGCCGGGAAGAAAGAATTCATCACCAAAATTCCTGTCAATATCCGGGTGGGACAAAGCCCTTTCAAATTTGATCGACGCCAGGAAGACTGGTTTTTCTCGAAACTCAATCACCATGAGGAGTTTGACGGAGGAACAGAAATAGAAAAGATTGGACAAGAGCTAAATGCTCGTTTTCCTAGTGAATTGAGTCGGGCCTATTTCCAGGATGAACTTGTCGATCATTTGTTTACTATTCTTTTTCGAAAAACGAATACATCCTTAGCTATTGTAGGTCCTCCAGGTGTGGGGAAATCTACTGCCATACAAGAAACACTCTACAGGTACCTGAGTGATTATTATGAAAAAAGGAAGGGCCGTACCCAACGCCTCTGGTTGATCGATCCAAACAGGGTAATTTCGGGTATGATGTATGTGGGTATGTGGCAAAAAAGACTGGAGTCCATTATCCAATACATTCGGCAACCAGAAGAAAAATCAAAGCGATCCGATAAATTGATCGTGGCTAATCCGGTGGCCCTCCTGCGCATTGGGAAATCGGCCAATAACAACATGACGTTAGCCGATGTCTTCAAGCCTTATCTGGAAAAGAGAGAGCTGCAAATGATCATTCTGGCGAGCCCTGATGAGTGGAAGGTACTCCAGGAACAGGATAGACGGTTTAGTGATTTGTTTCAACTCATCCGGGTACAGGAACCTGATACGGTAACGGCAACTAAAATAATTCTACAGCAGCGGAAGCACTTGGAATTCGAAAATGGGGTTTCCATTACGATCAAAGCGATCCATCAACTTTTAGATATTCAACGCAACTACCTTAAAAACAAACCTTTACCAGGTAGTGTCATGGATCTATTAAAGCAGATCGCGGCCAAGTATCGTTATGGCCAGGTGGATGCCCAAGAGGTTCGGGAAGAATTCAATGCCTATAGCGGCTTGAGGGAAGAAATATTCGATACGGGTACGATTATCGAGGCGAATGAGATCGATCAAATACTGTCTCTTATACACATCTCCGAGCCCACGAGACCGAGGCTGATCT
>CAJXUM010000952.1 GCA_913060855.1 uncultured Lewinella sp.
CTACACTATCCTCTTCGTCGGCAGCGTCAGATGTGTATAAGAGACAGCAATAACTGTGTAGAAACTATTTGTGCAGACTTGGGTAATGTGTTAGAGATTAATTCTTTTAGCATTATCGAAGCTTGTGAGAGTATCTGTAATGGTGGCGTAGACATTAGTGTTGTTGGTGGATTACCCAGTGGAACGGCTACTTTTGCATGGCAGCGTGTGGGAGATAATCCCATTGTGAGTGCCATGGAGGATTTGGATAATGTATGCGCGGGTACTTATCGAGTGACCGTAGTAAAAGATGGACAGGAATTGACAGGTACCTTTGAAGTTACTAACTTCTCATTGGATATCCAGTCTAGTATCACAGAATCCACGAATAATACTAATGGTGCTATCTCTATTAGCATAGCTGGCGGAAACGCTGGCTATACTATTCAATGGAATAATGCGGATAACGATACGGGACCGAATGCTGATAATCTACCAGTTGGTGAAGTTTGTGCTGATATTACTAGCACAGCCAATGGTTGTACTACTCGAGAATGTTTCTTCATTCCTGCAGAGCCTTTTACTTTAGTGCGAATGGATGTAACCGAAACAACCTGTAGCGGACGGGAAGATGGCCTGATAGAGCTTGAAGTTGGTGGCGGGGTAACCCCTTATACCTTAACGGTTGCGGGGCGTCCAGCCTTGACTCAATCAAATGCTAACGGTACGTTCAATCTGCCTGGATTAGCTACCGGTAGTTATAGTATCACACTTCAAGATGCATTAGGTGCAGAATTAGATCCTGTTGCTGTTGTTCCTGAAGTGTCCCCCATTGCTGTAACGTGGGAAGTATTGAATGATACCGAGGATGCAGGCGGAACGGGTTCTATTACCCTGGACATTGCTGGTGGTCGAGCACCCTATAATGTAGCTTGGAATGCGAGCATTAATGGTCCTCAGCCTATTCAATTATTATGTGGTACTTATGCGCCGATTATTACCGATGCCAATGGCTGTGTAACAGAAGGAATCGAAATTGAAGTGGTTTGTCTTTCGGATGAAGTGACCACTACCAATGTAGGTTGCCTTGGAGAGACCAATGGCGGAATAGAGCTTGCCTTAACGGGATCGGCCCCTTATCAGTTCACATGGAAAGATGAACAAACAGGTGAGAACTTTGAAGGCGCAGAATCCATTCAAAATAGACCTGCTGGAGAATATTCTGTAACCGTAACGGATAATTCCGGTGCAGCTTTGATTCGAACCTATGAGATTGGTACCGAATCTAGTCTACGATTTAATACACTCGAGACCGTATCTTCCTTTAATGGATTCACGGTGAGCTGTGGCTATGCTAGCGATGGTATTCTGCAGGCAGTAGGTGGAGGTAACGAGGGGACTTTGAGCTATGAATGGCTGAATAGCGATGGCGCAGTGGTAAGCTCTGCTTCAACCTTTAATACTGCATCTCCTGGGATGTACACGATTCGTATGTTTGATGATGTATGTATGTTGGAAGAAACCATTGAAGCTACTGCACCAGATGGTCTTCAAGTTCAAGCGGTGAATATCAAAGAAATTAGTTGCGCCACTGAGGTCGACGGACAAATCAATGTTCTAGCCTCGGGCGGGATTGCTCCTTATCTCTATCGTTGGAGCAGTAATGATTTCGGCGATGAAGCTCGCTTTTTGACGGCTGGAGAATATACGGTAACCGTAACGGACGCCAATAACTGTGTGGATGCTGCTACCTTTACATTGGCAGAGCCTTCGCCATTGGAAGTAGTTATCGAAACAGAACCGGAAACAGAAGAATGTAATGGTACTGCCAGAGCGATTGTTACTGGCGGGACCGAACCTTACTTCTACAACTGGGTGAAACCTGCTGGTCAGTTGACTGCAGAAATTTCTGGACTCTGTAACGGTACCTATTTTGTAGAAGTGACCGATGCTAATGGTTGTACTTCTGCATTGGGTGAAGTAGCGGGTATCGTTAAAGACAAGCGGTTCCCTTGTTTCGAAGACCGGGTAGTGCTAACACCAGATGGGGATGGTTTGAATGATGATTTGATCATCTTCTGTTCTGATGATTTCCCAGCTAATAAAATTGAAATTTATAATAGATGGGGGCAATTGGTATATGAGGAAGAAGGATATGATTGTACAGATTTAGGTGGGATTAACTGTTTCTCTGGACAGACAAGCAGGGGAGAAGACCTACCAGAGGGTGCTTATTATTGGGTACTCGAGTATATGGATGCCAATAATTCACTTGTACAAATGAAAGGCTCTCTGACGATTCTAAGAGAGTAAGGTAGATATTGCCGGTTGGCCTAGCTCCAACCGGCAATACCATATCTACCAAGCTAAATCTTATTTTCCCATGACTCAACCGATCTAAAATGAAAAAATTAACATTACTCATATCTTTTCTGGTCTTCACCTTAGCCCTCTCGGCTCAATATGAAGCAGTATTTAATCACTATAATTTAGGAAATGGTAGTCGTAATCTCATCAACCCTGCTGCTGCTGGATTTGATGGAGTAGCGCAACTACAATTTAATTTGCGTGCTCAATGGACTGGTTTTGAGGATGCGCCCAAAACTTATGGTGCATTATTCAATACGCCTATCGGTAAATCCTTTGGCTTAGGATTGGGTGTTTATTCTGAGCAAGCTGCACAATTACAGAATCTTCGCTTATTCCTCAATTATGCTTTCCGCTTTAATGTGGGAGAGGACTGGAAGATTTCCGCTGGATTTTCTACTGAATTTCAGCAAATGACCCTTAATAATGATGTGTTGACAGGACCGCTACTCCAAGCGGGAGATCAATTAGTAGATGACTTCTTGGCAGGTAAGGGTGTATTTGATGCTTCTGTGGGTATATACGGGACTTTTAGAGATAATACCTTCGGAGGATTGAGTATCAATAACCTGGTCAGAAATAGACTGGATGATATAACTATGGGAGAAACTAGTTCTTCCGTTTTGAAGTTTTATACTTTTGCTTTTGGGCATAAATTTGACCTATATGATTTGAATTTGACACTAGAACCTTCATTAGTCATTCGTCAAGTACTGATGGGACCTGAATCAATGGTAGATATTAATTTGAAAGCAGGATTCCTAGATGAGCAGCTGATTGCAGGTCTTTCATATCGAGGAGGAGTGGCCAATACGTTAGCGATTTTATTAGGAACAAGACTTTCTGGTTTTCACCTTTACTATTCCTATGATATCTCTTTCAACAGATTCCAAGATTATAGTGTGGGTTCTCATGAGGTTACTGTAGCATTCAGTTTTGAAAACCCAGATCGATAAAAAATAAGCTAATCACTAAATTATAGTTTTAGCTAACAAGCTAAGATGTCCTTTTAACAATTGGTTTTTGGGATGACCCCTTTCAGTTCGGAGAGGGGTCACTTATTTTTGGGCTATTCCCAATCTTATATATTTCAGCGGTAAATAGCAGATTTTCTAGGCCTTATGGCTTAGGTGTACGGATAAAATACCTCGTTTAGGGTATGTATAAAATCTGTCTCTTATACACATCTCCGAGCCCACGAGACCGAGGC
>CAJXUM010000953.1 GCA_913060855.1 uncultured Lewinella sp.
CTCGGAGATGTGTATAAGAGACAGAATTAACATTTCAACTAAAATCAGCATTTGTTTTACATTTTATATAGAAATACTTACATTTGTTTTACAAATTATATACAAATGAGCAAAAACTACCTAGGCGAATTCGAAGAATTGATACTTACCATGGTGGGAATACTGGAAAAAGAAGCATATGGCAATGCCATTGTCGAGCGGATTGGAAAAGAACTGGACCGAAAAGTCAACCTAAGTGCTGTCCATATTACGCTATACCGATTGGAAGATAAAGGGCTGGTTTCATCCGAAATGTCGGGGGCTACCGCTACCCGAGGTGGCCGACGAAAACGATACTTTCAAATCACGAATGCAGGTATTGCTCAAATACAAAAATTACAAGGACAACGGCAGCAATTGTGGGGTTTACTACCTGAATTTTAACAGCAGATAACGCATCCATGGAAAATAGAAAGCAAGGTCCCCCTCGATGGGCTATCCGGTTTTTAGAATGGTTCTGCCCAACAGAATTACAAGAAGGCATTTTAGGAGATTTACTCGAACAATTTGACCAGCAGTCACAAGAGACTGGATCGGGGGTGGCTCAAAGGCGCTTTATCTGGAGCGTATTTCGACTCTTCCATCCTTCCATCTTATTTCGACACCATTTTTCGCTTCACTTAATGCAATCCGGCATGTTAAAAAGTCACCTGTTAGTTGCGCTCCGAAATATGCGCAAACGCAAAGGCCACGCCTTTATAAATATTTTTGGACTATCCTTTTCATTTGCCTTTCTATTCTTGGTGGCACTATTTCTGCATAAGGAAATGGCCTACGATCAATTCCATTCTCAGAAAGATCGCATTTATCGATTGTACAATACCGTCAAAAAAGTAGAGACAGGGCAAATCGTCAATCAAAGCGCAGTCACTGCCATTCCCTTGGCCATGGATTTGCAGCAAAGCGTTCCTTCCATCCAGTCTGTTAGTCGCTGGGCCAGTACTTCAGCAGTGATTCAGCAAGACCAAAACCTAGCCAGAGAAGTAATTAGTTTCGTTGATTCGCAGTTCTTGAAGATATTTGATTTCCCACTGGTCATTGGGGACGAAGCGTCAGCCCTACACCAGCCCAACGCTATTGTTTTATCCCAAGAGAAAGCCAAAAAATTATTTGGCGATAAAAATCCCCTTAATCAACCCCTTCAGTTGACCTTGAATGATAGTCTACTAAACCTGGTAGTGACAGGAGTAATTGACAATAAAAAGGGAGCATCTAGCATGGTGCTAGATTTCGTCGTTCCCTTTAAACTCTATGAGATACTGCTACCAGAAAGAATGCTTTCCTCCTATCGGTTCAGTGCGGTGGAAAATTATATCCTATTAGATGCAGAAGCAGATTCAGCGAAGCTGGAGGAAGTCTTGACCGCAGCTATTCAAGTTTACTCCCCTCCTGAGGAAAATCGACTTGAAGTCGGTGTGCAGCTACTTAGTGATATCCATTTGGAGGCAGAGATTGTGGGCAATACCCAATATACCTCTCCGCAAAAATTATACATTATGGCCGCGCTAGCTCTGCTGGTACTTGTGGTAGCCTTTATCAACTTCATCACCTTATCTACTAGTCAGGCATTGGGGCGTCTGAAAGAAATGGGAATGCGTCGCACTTTAGGGGCTGTGAAACGACAGATCACTCGACAACTCATTATTGAATCCTTTTTATTGGTGGCTTTAGCTGCCGCTTTGGGGTTGGGTCTCTCCTATTTGATCATGCCTGGTTTTTCTAATTGGGTCGATGCTCCTTTGACTTTCCAAGTGAGCCCGATAGAAGGTTTGTATGTATTAGCGCTGATTACTACTATTACCCTCTTGAGTGGCCTTTTGCAATCGGCTGTCTTACTCAAATATGACGCCATTCAAGCCCTAAAAGGGAAAATCCTATTTACGGGTCAGAGAAGTACTTGGAGTGAAGGTCTGATTATCTTCCAGTTTGCCCTTTCTATTCTCCTCATATTGGGGGCCGTCCACATCCGATCACAATTACAGTTTATTCAGCAAAAAGACCTAGGATTTAATCAAGAACGATTGATTGAGATTCCGTTGGGAGATAGCCCCGATCAGCAAACTATGGCGTTAAAAGTTGAACGCTTTAGAAGTCTCGCCCAAAAAAACAGCCAAATTATTGCCGTAGGCGCCAGCATGAACAACACGGCTGATCCTTGGACGGAGCTAACATTTGAACAAGAGGATGGTCAAAAAGAATCTTTGTTTTTCAATCAAATTGATCCTAAGTATCTGTCGACAATGGGAGTAGAATTGGTGGAAGGCATAGACTTTTCAGAACGATCAAATAATGCAAGTAATTCGATAATTGTTAATCAAGCGCTGGTCGATCACTTTGGTTGGGAAGATCCATTCGCCCAGCAAATCCCAGGCAAAAAGTTCGAAGGTAGTCACCAGATAATCGGTGTCGCCAAGAATTTTCATTTTAGTTCTCTACATCAAAAAATTGAGCCTTTGATCTTGGTCTTGGATCCTACTACTATAGAATCGGGTATTACCGGGCTATCTACCTACACCTGGCCGCCTAATCTTTATCAATTATTAGTTCGGATTGGGCCAGGGGAGCTGGAAGGTGCTTTGTCACACCTAGAGACAATCTGGAAGGAATTCAATCCTGATGTACCCTTCGAATTCAACTTTGTGGATGAGGTATTAGCGGCCAAATATGCTGAAGAGCAACGTTGGGGGAGTGTGATTAATGCCGCTTCTCTATTTGGGATATTAATTGCCTGGCTGGGTTTGTTTGGGCTGATGCAACTATCGGTTCAAAAGCGAAAGCGCGAAATCGGTATTCGCAAGGTACTAGGTGCTTCGGTCCCGGGCATCATCGCCCTGCTATCGAGCAAATATGGCAAACTTTTGCTCATTAGCATTCTCGTTTCTTGCCCAGTAGCTTGGCTCCTTTTGCGCAAATGGCTAGCGACTTTTAGTTATCAGATTGCGCTGAGTCCTTTGCTCTTTATAGGTATCAGTCTACTGGTTCTTCTACTGACCATCGGCATTCTCAGCCTCCAATCGTACAGGGCGGCGCAGCGCAACCCCATTATGGCCATTAAAATGGACTAAGACGAATCCTAGAAAAAATTACTAAGGGCGCTTACCACAAGATAAACTACAGGAAAAAATAGAAAGCAAGCAACGGTAAAGAGGGTTTCTTCTGAACTAGCGCTTGTAACTTCTGGCTTATACGCTACTATTTGCTCTTGGGGTAGGTTGGGGTAAAATCGCTTGTTCAAGGTCTGCATAACTTTTAGTTTTTTTGAGGCCATGGCTTTATCAGCGAACCTCTTTTGATTAATATAGTTTAGCAATTCTTACGATACAAATATGCAGGCTTTGATAGGGCGATGCGTTACCTATTGTCTCGGAAAGGTGGAGTATTGTTTCAATTTGCTAATGCAGGTGAGAAAGAGGTGATATGGAAGCCGATGCAGGTGTTTTTCACCTGCATTAATGCTTGGCTCCTTGGTGAATTGCAGGTGGGGACACCCTGTCTCTTATACACATCTGACGCTG
>CAJXUM010000954.1 GCA_913060855.1 uncultured Lewinella sp.
TCAGCCTCGGTCTCGTGGGCTCGGAGATGTGTATAAGAGACAGGTTTTTAATTGATACTTTTGCGTCAAGCGAAAAAATGAACAAAGAGAAGTTAAAAAATGAAGTATTCCGTTGATAAACAAGAGAAATACACTGTCTTCCAGTTACAAGAAGATAATTTGAACTCTTTAGTGGCCCCAAAAGTGAAGTCTGAATTTGTTATTTTATCTAATGAAGGAGTGAAAAATCTCATTCTGGATATGTCTGAAGTCAAATTTGTAGATTCGTCAGGTTTAAGTGCCATTTTGACAGCTAATCGACTTTGGAAAAATTTAGGCTCTTTTGTATTGACAGGCATTGAGCATCCAAGTGTAAAGAAATTGATCGAAATTTCTCGTTTAGATACTGTACTTTCCATCGTTCCTACAGTTGCCGAATCGATTGATTTCATCTTTATGGATGAAATTGAGCGAGAACTCAACGACGAAGGGGGAGACGAATAGGCAAATGACGACTTTTGAACTGCAGCTACTAGGAACCAATTCTGCACTACCTGCTTTCGGAAGACATCCTACTGCGCAGGTTCTTCGGATTCAAAGAGAACTCTTTCTGATCGATTGCGGAGAAGGTACCCAAATGCGCTTTCAAAAGTTTGGCGTCCGTCCTAATAAAATCAATCAAATCTTTATTAGCCATCTTCATGGCGACCATTTCTATGGACTTATTGGCCTCCTAACGACCATGTCCCTATTAGGTCGTACCAAGCCACTGGATATCTTTGCACCAGAAGGTCTCGAAGAGATGATTCGAGTGCAAACCCAATATGCTGGCGGAGAAGCACCTTATCCTTTGCAGTTTCATAAGATGGATACTGAAGTACACCAACTCATTTTTGAGAATAATACGGTGGAAGTCTTTTCTATTCCATTAGACCATCGAGTACCGACTGCTGGCTTTCTTTTTAGAGAGAAGCCGCATGATCGTAAAATGATCGGAGCTAAGATTGGCGAATACAATATACCTTACTCAGCTATTCCTGGTATTAAGAAAGGCGAAGATTTTACCTTGCCAGATGGTCAGCGTATACCTAATGCGCAGCTTACCGAAGATCCCACTCCCACGAGAAGTTATGCCTATTGTTCTGATACCCGTTACAAGGAAGATATTATTCCTATTATTAAAGGAGTAGACATACTGTATCACGAAGCTACTTTTTGTGAAGACCTTCTGGTCAAAACTGGACCAACAGGACACTCCACGGCAAAACAGGCGGCCCAGATTGCTAAGCAAGCCGAGGTAGGTCGCTTGATTTTGGGACATTACTCTTCTCGTTATGATAACTTAGAACGATTTGAGATGGAAGCCAAGCCTGTTTTTGAAAGAGTAGTAGCAGGGCGCGAAGGCGAGGTGTATGGGGTGATTCATGGATAGTTAATCATGCGTCATGAGTCATGAATAATGTGAAGTAAGTAATGTGAACTTTAGGATAGAGATGGCCTACTCCATTTTCGACTCTTCTTCTATTAAAGCTTTTGCCCCTTTCCCTTTCCAAGCTTTCCCTATCAAAATGCTGACTTTTTACCTGAAAACAAGCCGTAAAACTTTGTAAACGAAATGTAAATGCCTGGTTTACTGCCCAAAAAGATGTTATTTTTGGAACATGAAAGGAAAAGTAGCGCTGTATCGATTTATGTTGTGTTTTGTGTTGGGGTACTTCTACCTGGGTACTAGTTTGGTTTTAGGGAATGAGTCCGCATTTGAGCTGAAAGCCAATTTGGCCCTGCGAGAAGTGGCGCATCGGCTGCTACAAGAACAAGGGGACTCGACCTCCACGATCCCACCGGTAGATTACAGAGCCGGAAAAGGCTTTTACTTGACTTATGGTGCTAGTTTGAATTATGGTCGACTTAAGTTAATCGTTGATGAAGTGTTTGAAAATAGAGGCTTACCACTCACTTATCAGTTGGCCCTATTTGCTTGCGACAGTGATTTGTTAGTATTGGGCTATACTGCGGTAGAAGGAGAACCAGACGAGCTACCTGCTTGTGTAGGAAGAGAGGAAAGGGCCGATTGTTATAATATTGCTATCCAATTTTCAAATAATAAGGATGAGGATGAAACCAGTCCACTTTGGTTAATGATCATTCCCATTTTATTCTTGTTAGGGGGCGCATTCTGGTGGTGGAATACCAATAGCCCCAAGCCTATACCTATGGCGCCATTATCAGAAAAGGAGCCTACTCCAGATCCTGTTTACCAATTGGGTATACTGCAATTTGATCCCGAAAATCAGGTATTATTCGGAGGAGGGGAGGATCAACGGTTGACTTTTAGGGAATCCAAATTACTAGATTTGTTCTGCCAACATAGAAATCATTTGTTAGCCCGGGAAGAAATATTGGAGTATGTCTGGGGAGATGAGGGCGTGATGGTAGGGCGAAGTATAGACGTATTCGTTTCGCGACTGCGTAAAAAATTGAAAAGAGAAGCTAACATTAAGATCACGAGTGTACACGGAGTAGGGTATCGTTTGGAATTGGGAGAAACCCTTCAGCAAAAGGCGAGTCCTTCTGGCGGTTTCCGTTACTCTTTGAATGAAAATTGAGTAGTAACTCGGCCTTAGCAGAATCTGTCTACCCACCTTTGCTAGGCCTCTGAGGCGTAAAAAAAACTTAACAATTTGTGATATGTATAAATGGATCATCTTAATAACTACAGTAGTTATTAGCTGGCCACTTCTAGGCCAAAATGTTGTTTCCTTTGAGGAATTAGACAAGAAGCTGGATGCCAAAGCCATTCCCGTCTATTATTATCAAGGGCAATTGTACAGTGGGACAACAGTGGATAGCTTCGAACAAGGACAAAAGGTCTATTACTATGAGATATTGAATGGGAAAATTCAAGAACATACCGCTTTTGCGTATACCGGACAGCAAGTACGTGAATTCAACTACAAAAACGGATTGCTAGATGGGAAAGTGATTAGTTATTTTGGTAATGGCCAAAAGTATTTTGAAGACAACTATAAAAACGGCCTTCGCGAAGGCCGCCAGTACGGATGGTACAAAGATGGAAGCCCCCGATCAATCATTGATTGTATGGGCGGGGCAGAAATCTATCGTACAGATTATCCAAAACCTACAAAAAAAGAAACAGATGAAAAAGATTAGTTGGGTACAACTGCTGATGTTCTTTAGTAGTCTACTAATAGGACAAGATAATGTCTTGCTCTACCGCTCGATAGATGGAGGAAATACTTGGTCGTCTTCGGCCAAAGGATTGCCAACTACTGATCGGATAGATTTGATTCTACAAGATGGTCAAATGATTTATGCCCTGACTGAATCTAGCGGACTATATCGCTCTAAGGATGAGGGGACTAGCTGGAACCAGCCTGGTTTTGCCATGCTATTGCCACCAAAAATTGATGCCCTGCATAAGCACAATGGCTTACTCTTTGCTGGCACGTATAAAAACGGCGTATATGTATCCGCTGATCAGGGCAATAGCTGGATCGCTGCCAATAGAGGCCCTGTCTCTTATACACATCTCCGAGCCCACGAGACCG
>CAJXUM010000955.1 GCA_913060855.1 uncultured Lewinella sp.
GAGATCAGCCTCGGTCTCGTGGGCTCGGAGATGTGTATAAGAGACAGGTTTTGGTGGGATGGATACCAAGGCGCTTCAAACGGCTTTTCAAGCGGCACAGCAAATTGATCAAGCAGATAGAGCGCTATGGCAGGAGTTATGGCCCTTGTATCAAGGAATGGAGATGGAAAGAATGGAAACTATCGGTCATCAATTACAGTCGCGTTTCCCTTTCGTCGCAACAGCGATCCAAGCACAAGCCGAGCGCTTGCCAAATCAAGGAAAAGAAGGGCGGCCAACCCAAACGCTCCTACAGATTATGGATGAGTTGAAAACCCAAGATTTCGGACCGGTTTTTAGCGCTTTCTGCGAAAGAGAAAGTATATATGGTTTTGGCGATCTGCAAGTCAAACGCTTATTGAAAACTCTAACGGAATAAGAAATTGGATCATAAGTTACGCTCCTTATATCAACCCATCCAACCTACAATTCGCCAGTCGGCCACCGATGAGGTGACCTATCAGGAATGGTTGCCAGATCCACGGCTTCAAGCCTTCATTTATTGTTATTGGGAATTGAAAACACTGCAGCCCTTGCAAGCAGATTTCAGCTATCGAGTAGTGGCCGATGGCTGCATGGATATCCTGCTAGAATTAGATCGGCCAGCGGAGAATTTTGTGACGGGATTATCTACCTCTTATATAGAATTCCCGCTAGGCAATACCTTTCATTATGTTGGTATCCGTTTTCTACCCACAGCTTTCCCGCAGCTGTTTCAGGTCGATGCCTCCTCGCTCACCAACAAGTTTGAGAACCTAGGGAATGTGCTGCCGTCTTTATCGCGTTTCCTCGGGCAACAGTTGGATCAGACACAAAGTATTGAGGAAATCAAAGAAAGCCTAGATCGCTATTTGTTGCAATGGATAGCGAAGCAAGCGCCACAAGTTGATGATCGGGTGTTGAATGCCCTAGCGGTTATTCTAAAACAGAAAGGAATGGCAGACATTGGAAGCTTGGATACGGGACTTAGTTCACGCCAATTGCGTCGTCGGTTTCATTATTACCTGGGAGGATCGGCCAAAACCTTTTCTAAGGTGGTACGATTTCAACAGCTGTTACAAGCTAAACCTTCCAAAGAAAGTCTCAAGCACAACAAGATATTCTATGATGTGGGCTATTATGATCAGGCGCATTTCATCAAAGAATTTAAGCACTTCTATGGCCTTACCCCTTCCAAAGCATTGCAGTAACTTCCGGCAGACTTCTGAAGTTTCCCAATGTCATGACGGAGAAAACTTCAGAAGTCTAACCCGAGCAATGGAGAACGTGATCTTCCTAAAAAGACTGCGAAGACCCTGATAATGTCCGTTTTTTACAATACTTATCGGGCTGAATGCCGCAAATTTGTATAAAAAAAGAACGATGAAAAAGAGTCTATTCCTTTTACTATTTGCCGGAAGCCTAATGGGTTTTGCTAGGAATCAATTCCAAACCAAGAATCAGCAACAGATGAAATTGAACGCAGGTATTATTACTCAGAACCTCAAAGAAACGAAAGCCTTCTACCAAGATGTGCTAGGCTTTGGGGTTAGCTTTGAAAATGATTTCTACCTATTATTACACACGCCCAATCACGAAGCAGAGATTAGCTTTTTGTTGCCCAATCATCCTACCCAACAACCCTTATTTCAAGCCCCTTTTCAAGGAGAAGGAATGTACCTGACGATAGAAGTAGAAGAGGTAGACGCCCTATATGACGAGCTGAAAGCAAAAGGGGTTGACATCAAAATTGATATCCGTGATGAAGCTTGGGGCGATCGTCATTTTGCCATTCAGGACCCCAATGGGATTGGCATCGATATTGTCACCTATAAGAAGCCAGAATAGTGAGGAAAGGCGGTAAGAGTTAAAGAAGCTTTATCTTACCGCCCTTCTTTGTTTAATGGCAAAATCAAGAGAATCAAATGTCAAAAAAATATACCATTCAAACTTCTCCTTTTGTAGTCCCCACCACGGATGGCAAATTAATCGAAGAACATTGGGGTAACGCAACCAATCAAGACCCACAAATCAGTATCGCGCATATGGTCGCCCCTCCCGGCTGGAGTGAACCTTTTCAAACGCCCGAATTTGATGAATACACTTACATCATTCGTGGTAAAAAGCAATTTATCATTGAAGGAGAAACGATCATCTTAGCCGCAGGCCAGTCCATTAAAATTGAGAAAAATACGCGCGTTCAATACTCGAATCCCTTCGAAGAAGAATGCGAGTATTTAGCGATTTGTTTGCCTGCCTTTTCGATGGATTTAGTGCATCGGGAGGATTAGTTCAGCTTGACTAAAAGTAGGGACCTTCTTCTTCCAAGAGGGCTAGTTCGGGTCTGTTTTTTTTGATGGCTTCCAACACGCTTGGATGTACTTCCGTACCAAAGAGGTAGACTTTTTTCAGCGTGGGGAGGTTCAACAGCTTTAGCGCTCCTTCATCTTTCAAAAAAGAAAATGACAGGTTAAGCGCTTGCAGTGTCTTTAAGGGCTGGAGATAGGCTAGCCCTTTTCCATTGATACAGGTTTTGGGTAGGTAGAGTTGCTGAAGAGCAGACATACGGCCGATCTCATACAAGCCATCATCAGTAATATCACTTCCAGGTAGCGATAATTTAGAGATCAGCTGCGCATACGGGCGCAGTTTTACCAGCGATTCATTGTTGACTAAGCCCGGAGGAATGGTTTGAGATACGGCAAAATAACCAAGGGCATTTACATCAGGCTCTATGATTAAATTCAGGTTCTCGCCTACTTTTGCCAATTCTTGACTTAAGGCCTCCATCTCTTCTGCTTGTCTGATTTTTAAGCGTTGGGCTTGGAATAATTGAGGTAGGTATCGCTCAATTAGCGCTGGGCCATCGGGGCCTGGAGGGCCTTCGCCCAATTTCATGTCAGGTGATGCTCCTTGGGTGATCCACCAACTTAATAAGGTAAGCTCATCTTCACTTAATCCCGTTTTTTGATTGGGTGGCATCCGGTCATCATCGCTTAGCGGTAGGATGACGCGATGATACATTTCGCTGGCTGCTGGTTGCCCTGCTACCAGCATGGGTTTATCGCTTTTACCGCCCTGCTGCAAGTTGGCAAAAGAAGTCATCAATAAATCTCCTTTCGTCTTGTTTTCATTATGGCAAGAGATACAACGATTCTCCAATGCAGGCAGGAGAAGATCTTGGAAAACCAATAATTCGGTCACTGGTTTTTGTTCTGCTTCGGAGCTAGGTAAAGACCTCAATTGAGGGGCATGTTCGGTGAGGAAATCGGGGCCATGGGTCAGAGAGCCGCCTAGGTGACTTGTATAGATGACAAGCCCGGCGAGCGCAATCAATAGGGTAGGGTAGGCGACTTTTTTCAAGCTTGCCCAACCCGTAATCCATTCGAAACGAATTAGGGTAGTGAGAATCAGACTGAGACTTAGGATTACACCGCCCCAGAGATGCTGTCGAACCAACTCACCTTGGTATTCCCCCGTCCGCAATAACTGTCTCTTATACACATCTGACGCTGCCGACGAAGAGGA
>CAJXUM010000956.1 GCA_913060855.1 uncultured Lewinella sp.
GTATTATTTTTCTAATAAATACGTTACCTAATTAAACGTTTGAAGCTTCTAGACTAAATATTCCGCATTCTTCAGATAGAAGACTACAGCAAAATATCCCAAAACATTAAAATATCCGCTAACATTCATCCTAGCTAGCGATAGCTCGGCTACATCAATATCTAAGTTTTCATGGCATTAACAGAAGAGGAAAAGTTGAAACAAGCAGAGACAGGTCAACCTCCGATTGAATTTACTGGCATCAAAGTCAGAAGTCCTAAAAAAAAGGCTGCAGGCTTACCCGCTGTCACCGCTACATTAAAGCAAGCCAATAAATACATGGGGGTCAATAATGCCCGCAAAACCATGGCAAAGGTCAACCAGAAAGGTGGCTTTGACTGTCCAGGTTGCGCCTGGCCCGATCCTGATGATGAGCGCTCTAAGCTCGGCGAGTATTGCGAAAATGGCATCAAAGCTATTGCAGAAGAAGCTACCAAACGACGCATAACACCTGCCTTCTTTGCCAAACACAGTGTAGCAGAGATGCGGACTTGGTCCGATTTTGAAATTGGTAAAAAAGGACGCCTAACCAGTCCGATGGTTTTGCGCGAAGGCGCGACGCACTATGAACCAATTAGCTGGGAAGATGCCTTCCAACTTGTTGGTCAACAATTAAGTCAATTGGCTTCTCCCGATGAAGCGATTTTCTATACTTCTGGTCGTACGAGCAATGAAGCTGCTTTTTTATACCAGCTTTTTGTACGTGAATTTGGCACAAACAATATGCCTGATTGCTCCAACATGTGCCACGAATCGAGTGGAAAAGGCCTGTCGGCTACGGTTGGTATTGGAAAAGGATCAGTGACACTAACTGATATCTATGAAGCTGAGATCGTGATCGTAATGGGACAAAACCCAGGTACGAATCACCCAAGAATGTTGACAGCGTTGGAGCGATGTAAAGAAAATGGAGGGAAAATAATCACCATCAATCCATTGGCAGAAGCAGGGCTCATCAATTTTGTTAACCCACAACGTCCAAGTAAGGTACTAAGTGGCGGAACAGATTTGACTGACCTCTTCTTGCAAGTAAAGGTCAATGGCGATGTCGCATTACTTAAGGCCATCATGGTCTTGTTGTGGTATGAAGAAAAAAGCAGACCTGGCTCCGCTTTTGATTTTGATTTTATCGTCAAAAACACAGAGGGATACGAAGCCTTTCTCGAAGATATAAAGCAATACGACTTCAACACCTTAGCTGAAGCATGTGGTGTAGCCAGAGAGAAGATCAAAGAAGCAGTTGACCTGATCCGAAGACATGATAAGATTATTGTTTGTTGGGCGATGGGGCTTACGCAACATGAAAATGGCGTAGCCAATATTCAAGAAATAGTCAACCTTTTGCTTCTAAAAGGTGCAATTGGCAAACCAGGTGCAGGAACCTGTCCGGTTCGGGGGCATAGCAATGTCCAAGGGGATCGTACGATGGGGATCTGGGAAGCACCTCCCGCTGCATTTTTGGATAAGATAGAAGAAACCTTTGGCTTCAAGCCGCCTCGAGAACATGGTTATGAGGTAGTCGGAGCGATCAAGGCGATGCATCAAGGGCAAGGAAAGGTATTTTTTGGTATGGGAGGAAACTTCATTTCTGCTACACCAGATACGGTGTATACGGCAGAAGCCCTGAGTCGTTGCGAGCTCACTGTACAGGTTTCTACTAAATTGAACCGTAGTCATCTTATACATGGCAAACAAGCGCTCATTTTACCTTGTATTGGTCGAACTGAAAAGGATCTACAGGAAACAGGGGAGCAGTTTGTCAGTGTAGAAAACTCAATGGGAATTGTCCATTCCTCTCAAGGTATTCTACCGCCGGTCTCTGATGCTGTAAAAAGCGAACCGGCTATTGTGGTTGGATTAGCTAAAGCCACATTAGGCAGCAGTAGTAAGGTCGATTGGGACAAGATGATCAGTAATTATGACCACGTTCGCGACGTCATCGAAAAGGTAATTCCGGGCTTTGAGCAATACAATGAGCGGGTTCGTGAACCTAGTGGGTTTTATCTTCCGAATGGTGCACGCGATGGCAAATTCAATACCCCGAGCGGTAAAGCTCAATTTACCGTAAACAAGGTACCAAATCGGCAAGTTGACCAAGGAGAGTACATTATGATGACGATCCGAAGTCATGACCAGTACAATACAACGATCTATGGATTAGATGATCGCTATCGGGGTATTTACAACGAAAGGAGAGTCGTTTTGATGAATAAGTCAGATATCGCCAAAGAGGGATTCAAAACCAAAACTGTAGTCAACTTGGTGGGTACTTACAAAGGGGAAACCAGGAGAGCGGAGCAGTTTTTGGTGATTCCTTATGATATACCCCAGGGGTGTGTCGCCACTTATTTTCCGGAAGCCAATGTATTGGTACCCATTGATTCTTACGCCAAGGGTAGCAAAACCCCCAGTTCGAAATGGGTGGCTATCCGAATAGAAAAAGTATAATCTTCAATTTATATGTCGGATCAATTTACCCACCTCGATGCCGCTGGCAATCCCAATATGGTGGATGTGGGAGAAAAGAAAGTAAGCCGTCGCATGGCCAGAGCTCGCAGTATTGTGGTTTTGGATGATGTGATCATGGACAAGCTTGAAAAGGAAGAAATTCACACGAAAAAGGGGCCTGTCTTTCAAACCGCCATATTGGCGGGCATCATGGCCGCCAAAAAAACCGGAGACCTCATTCCCCTTTGCCATCCGTTAGGGCTCGACAATTGCCATATCGAGATTCATGTCAATGAAAATCGAGAGGTCGTCATCGACTGTACTGCCAATATTACCGCCAAAACGGGTATCGAGATGGAGGCCCTAGTTGGCGCCTCCTTGGCCGCACTCACTATTTATGATATGTGTAAAGCCTTTTCTCATAACATCGTCATTAAGGAAACCCAATTGATGGAAAAGACCGGGGGCAAAAGAGATTTCAAAAGGGTCTCTTAGTCCGATGACAATACTTCACTTGGGCTCACCTTGGCCGTACGTTGCAGATGATAAAAAATAACTATGGCAGAAATCGCCAAGCAGCATACCGCTGCCATTCCCAACATGAATCCACTGACTTCTGTTCGATAGGCAAAATTATCCAACCATTTGGTTATAAAGTGGAGCGCTATGGGAATAGCCAATACTAGAGCGATAATAAAGACCAGTAAAAAATCTTGCCCCAATAAGCGCATTAAATGAAATTCGGTGGCTCCCAAAATTCGCCGGATACTGATTTCTTTGAGCTTCCTTTGTACGATAAAATTCACAAGACCGAATAATCCGACAATAGATATGGCAATAGCGATTAAGGTGAAAAAACCGACAATCGTACTAAATCTACGCTCCGCATGATAAGCTTTTGCAAAAGCTGCATCTACAAAGTTGTAACGGAAGGGATCGCCGGAGAATTCTCCCCAGATGGCTTCCATTTGACTGAGTTGGGAAGCCAATTGCCCTGTCTCCAACTTCTGTCTCTTATACACATCTCCGAGCCCACGAGACCGAGGCTGATCTCG
>CAJXUM010000957.1 GCA_913060855.1 uncultured Lewinella sp.
TGTGTATAAGAGACAGGTTCTTAAATGAGATTGTTGAATTTAATCACCCCTTTGACTATAAAATACTACAACACTCCATTAGTCATCTTTTCTTTGAGGGTGGTCGAGTTGCTTTTTCTCATTTTGAGGAGAAAGAGTATCCAACAGCCATTCAACTTTGGTTGAATAAATTCTTCCTCACCGATAGGGCTTTTATACCCATCCTTAAGGTAAATGATAAAGAAACGGAATTCGAAGTAAGCGTAGGTTTTGAAGACAAAAGCAATCCTATCGCTTCGTTCATCGAATTAGCAAACATCCTAACCGACAAGCAGTACAAAGGCATGCGAATGGTAGCGCTTCGCGACTTGGCGATGCTAGCCGATTTTTTCCCGCAAATAGGGCAACTAGTCGCTTCTAAGGGAGAAGAGCCCTTATCTTTTTCTTCAAAGTCATTCGTGGGCGTTCTCTTTAATATTCTACCTACCATAAGGCTATTGGGTATAAAAATTTTACTCCCAAAGGCGCTGCGCAAACTATTGAGGCCACAGCTATCGATGTTGGTGCAAACTGAGGAGGGAACCGGCGTAAACCCATCTGGTATCATTAGTATACAAGGCTTACTTCGTTTTCAATGGCAAATTGCGATGGGTGACCAACTCATGAATGCAAAAGATTTCCGGGCACTGATCAAGCAATTTTCCGGCATTGTGAAGCTCAATGATCAGTATGTTTTTTTTGATGAGAAGGAAATCCAAAACCTCATTCATAAGTTAGAACACCCGCCTAAAGTCGATGGCAATCAATTGCTGCAAATTGCCTTGGCAGAGAATTACAATGGAGCCACCGTCAAGCTGGATCAAAGGACCAAAGACCTTATTAAAGAGTTAATGAGCACTAAAGCTACTCCGATTCCGAAAGGTCTCAAAGCTCAGCTTCGTCCCTACCAGCAGCGAGGGTATGAATGGCTCTATAAAAATAGCCGATTGGGTTTTGGCAGCCTGATTGCCGATGATATGGGATTGGGTAAGACATTACAGGTGATCACTACCTTATTGAAGTTGAAAGAGGATGGCGAATTAGTCAACCAGAAGGTCCTGGCCATCGTCCCTACCACTCTACTAACCAATTGGGATAAAGAGATTAGAAAATTTGCTCCTACCCTAGCCGCACATATTTACCACGGCTCAAATAGGGACCTTGATCCACTCAAAGAAGCAGATATACTGATCACTACCTATGGAGTGGTCAGAAGTGAAACCAAACTCCAAAAAGTAAAATGGCTGGCTATCATTATCGATGAAGCGCAAAACATCAAGAACCCCGCCACCATACAAACCAAAGCGGTAAAGAAACTGAAAGCACCGATCAAGATAGCGATGAGTGGTACGCCTGTCGAAAATCGACTCAGTGAATACTGGAGTATTTTCGATTATACCAATAAGGGCTACCTGGGTAATCTTTCTAAGTTCAAAGATAATTATGCCAAGCCGATAGAGATTGACAGAGATCAACAACAACTCAAGCAGTTTCGAAAAATCACAGCGCCCTTTATCCTCAGAAGGCTCAAGTCGGATAAAACAATCATCAAAGACCTGCCAGACAAGATCGAAAAAGACCAGTTCTGCAGCTTAACCCCAGCCCAAACCGCGATCTACCAAAATGTAATCGACACCACGCTCAAAACCATTGAAAAGGCAGAGGGTATTAATCGAAGAGGGCTGGTTCTAAAATTAATCACCGCCTTAAAACAAATCTGTAATCACCCCACTCACTTCCTCAAAAGAGGAGATGCCGATCCCCTCTTATCCGGCAAAGCGAGTATGCTATTTAACCTCTTACCCCAAGTCTTAGAGGCTGGCGAAAAGACACTCATTTTTACCCAATACCAGGAAATGGGGAAGCTACTAGCCGAAATGCTACATACCGAACTCCAACTAGAGGTCCCTTTTCTGCATGGCGGCGTAAGTCGAAAAGGCAGAGACAAAATGGTGGAACGTTTTCAAAATGATCGCGCTACTCGCGTCATGATTTTATCTTTAAAAGCCGGCGGAACGGGCCTCAACCTCACCGTCGCCAGCAATGTAGTCCATTATGATCTCTGGTGGAACCCAGCCGTCGAAGCTCAAGCCACCGATCGCGCCTACCGCATTGGCCAACAAAATAATGTGATGGTCCACCGTTTCATCACCAAAGGCACTTTTGAAGAAAAGATCAACCAACTCCTTTTAGAAAAGAAAGAGCTCGCCAACTTGGCTGTCTCAACGGGTGAAAAGTGGATTGGTGAATTGTCTAATAGTGAAATCAAGGAATTAGTGCAGCTGGGGTGAGTTCAGCCCTGCACTTCAGGGGGTGAGTGGATTCACCCCCTGAAGTGCAGTTTCTCAGAGGGCGAATCCACTCCCCCCCTGAGAAAGGAAAAGAACCGCCATTTTGCCTTTTCTAAAAAAAGCCTTAATTTAGTACACATACTTTGCTCTCTATAACAACATAGTCAAACGCGCTCATGCACTTTGAAAACCATTGTATTTACCACATTTACAATCAGGGTAATAATAGGCGGGATGTATTCCTAAAAGAGGCCCACTATTTTTATTTTATCGAGAAAATGCGCCAGCATTTGCTTCCATTCGGAGACCTATTAAGCTGGTGTCTAATGCCCAATCACTTCCATTGGCAATTCCGTGTAAAAGAAAACACTCTCCCGCAATATCGTGTGGCTAAACGACCAACAGATCGCAACAAGTCTATCACATTGAATGCCTCTATTGGAATTCTACTACGATCATATACCCGAGGGGTAAACAAAGAATTGAACTGGTCAGGTTCTTTATTCAGAAATGAGACCAAAGCAAAAGGCAAATTGTTAGATGAAATCATAACGGCTAATCATCCGCATTTCCGCAATACAAGGTTCTATGATCATATCTGCTTCGAATACATCCATCAAAATCCGGTGAAAGCCAATTTGGTGAAGGAAGCGGCGCAGTGGAGGTTTTCTTCTGCACGGGAGTATAAGTGGCAGTTAGAGAATGGACTTTGTAATAGGAACTTGGCCCGAGAGTTGGGGTTGGTTGGGGATGGGATGGGAGTCAGGGGGTGAATCACTCACCCCCTGACTCTCATCCCATCTCATCTACCGCTCCGCATTATACCCTACGCCACCAAACTGGAAAACTTCCGACTCAGTCCGAGCGCCCTGCATGAGGGCAGCCATCGCGACGACCTTATCCGGATATTCACTCGCAAGGTCATTTTCTTCGCCAACATCTTGGCTGAGGTCGTACAACTCGAAAGGTCGAGGCGTTTCCTTTCCGACATTGTAACGCACAAGTTTCCAATTGCCTTGACGGAGCGCCACTCGTCCGCCTTGACTATGAAATTCCCAATAGAGATAGTCATGTTGCGCCTGATCTTCTTCTCCTAGCAGCGTAGGTAGATAAGATACGCCATCTATTTCTCCATCTATCGTCTGTCCCGTTAGGGCAGCGAGGGTGGGCATGAGGTCCCAGAACTGTCTCTTATACACATCTCCGAGCCCACGAGACCGAGGCTGATCTCG
>CAJXUM010000958.1 GCA_913060855.1 uncultured Lewinella sp.
TACACTATCCTCTTCGTCGGCAGCGTCAGATGTGTATAAGAGACAGGTGCATAATCATCCAGAAATCCATTAATGCTTGAGGTGCCGTCTTTGTAATTTCGATTTAGCCTGAAATCACTTTGGAGTTGATTTTTCACCAAGAAATTTCCGTTTTTCAAGGCTGCTTCTAGGTAGCTTTCTTCCCCCAAAGCTTTGAATGCATTGACATAACCTGAAATCATCAGGGCATTCCAAGAGGTTAGCACCTTATCATCCAAACCGGGCCGTACCCGTCCTTTTCTAGCTTCAAATAATTTTTGTCGAGCAGTGGCGAGTTGGCCTTGGATGTCTTCTACGCTTTGCTTCTGTTTTTCCGCAAAATCAGCCAAGCTTTTCTCATGATAAATAATGTTGTGATCCTCCCAGTTTCCTCGTGCCTTTATCTCATAAAAGTCGCAAAAGAGCTGACTCAAGGCTGGATCCTGTAGGATAGAATCGATTTCATTTTTTGACCACACATAAAACTTCCCTTCCTTTCCTTCGCTGTCTGCATCTAGCGAAGAGTAAAAACCACCTTCCTCATTGGTCATTTCTCTTTTGATATAGGCCATGGTTTCCCGTATGACCTCCTCATATCTTTTCTTGCCCGTCACCATATACGCCTTAGCATAAAGACTCATTAGTTGGCTGTTGTCATATAACATCTTTTCAAAGTGGGGAACCTTCCAGTTTGCATCAGTCGAATACCGGGCAAAACCACCTCCTATGTGATCATATATGCCGCCTTTAGCCATATTGTCAAGGGTGACTAATACTGCCTCAAGTGAAGTTGGGTCGCTATTGTCAAAGTGTTGGGCCAATAAGAATTCATAATTATTCGGCATTGGGAATTTGGGCGCTCCTGATCTTCCTCCTCTCTTCAGGTCGATGGTTTTAATAAACTGTTTTTGTACCGCTAATAAATCTTCGGCTTTAAAGGATTGGTCACCACCTGCTACGGGGATATCATCGGCTTGCTGTAAGCCTTCTGTCAATCCCTTGGCATATTCCTCGAGCTTTTCGGGCTCTTCATTGTACAATTTGACGAAGTACTCTAATATCTCGATCCAGTTCTTCTTGGGGAAATAGGTACCCGCCCAAACGGGGCGTCCATCCGGCAAGGCAAAGGCATTCAACGGCCAGCCACAACTCCCGTCAGACGCCATCTGACAGGCGGTCATATAGATATCATCTACATCAGGGCGTTCTTCTCGGTCGACCTTCACCGGAATGAAATTCTCATTCATAATGCGGGCTACAAGCGTATCTTCAAAGGATTCGTGCTCCATCACATGGCACCAGTGACAAGCTGCATACCCCACGCTAATGAGTAGCATTTTCCCTTCTTTTTCGGCTTTCTCTAAAGTGGTTTCATTCCAGGGGTGCCAATCGACGGGATTATGCGCATGCTGCAGCAAATAGGGGCTGGATTCATTAATGAGCTGATTGGTGTAGGGGTGATCTCCTGTATTTGATTCTTGGGCCTTACAACTATAGAAAACAAGAATACATAATGTATAGACGAAAAGATGAGTGTATGGAGAATGAATATATTTCATGCTTTAGTTTTTATCGATAAATTCCTGATGGTTAGGGTTGTGTGAGAAATAGCTTAAATAATCACCCGAACTAATCCAATGGTAAGTAGCGGTAGACTGTTGGTAAATATAGGTCCAGCATTCCAGGGTTCCTGCTTGAGTCTGTACTGGTATTAAGGTACGTGTGTATTCATTTTCTTCAGGTGCCGTAGGGTCAATCATTTCATAATCGTCTAAGATCGGCAGAAAACGCTCGGGGAAATGTAACCGGATAATTTCTCCTTTTACCCACGCATTTACTTCAGGCTTGTATACCAAACCCGGGTAATATCCTAAATCATACAGAAGTCCCTGGGTTTGTCCCGTCGTCAAAAAACGGCTGTTCTTTGCTAATAAGCTGGTGATTTCAGACCTGAAAGGTCGCATTAATGTACCATAGACAAAAAGAAGATCAGTCACTAGGATAATATTTTGCCAACAATTTCTTTGAGAAAGCGAGCAGCAATCATCGCTGTCATTCCATTAATATCTCGTGTGGGATTGTACTCCACAATATCGGCTCCAATAATGGGAACATCAATTTGGTGGATGATGCTGATCACATCCCGGGGAGACATGCCGCCGGGTTCGTAGTGCGATAGCCCGGGCGCAAAACCGGGATCAAGTACATCCAAATCCAGACTTAAGTACAAAGGTCCACTTAGTTGTAAAGCCTGTCCTCTTTCCCAATCTTTCATTTCTATAATCTCTACACCAAAACGTACGGCTTGTTCTCTTTGATGCTTACTTAGGGTTCGATTACCCACTTGAATGAGTCTTTTGGCCAAACCCTCTTCCATAATTCTCGCAAAAGGACTAGCATGAGAATAGGGATTTTCCTCAAAGTTCTCATACAGGTCACCATGTGCATCCAGCTGCAAGATGGTAAGATCCTTATATCTTTTAGCTTGTGCCTTTAGAATGGGATAAGCGATGGAGTGATCTCCACCGAGAGAAAGCGTTCTGGCACCACGATCTAGCACCGATTGAATGCCTTTTTCGATATCAAAGTAAGTCTCGATGGGAATATCGCCCATAAAACAAATAGCGGGGTCATCTTCTAAGTCATAACCGAGCTCGGTAAAATAATTCGTGGAAGCAGAATGATAGGCATCTACGATTAAGTCGGGAGCCGCTGCGCATCCGCGCAAGAAGGAAGAATATTCATCAAAGGGCACGCCCAATATAGCCAGACTACCTACACTGAGTTGTTCCAGACGGTCATTAAAGGGATCCTTCATCTGATTGATTTAGGTTTTCTTCTACTGAGACCAGCCGTTTGTTGATAGACTGCCAATGCTCATTTAATTTTTTAATTGTTTGTTCTTCTTGTAGTAAAAGCTGATCGAATTCATCAAAGTTGAGATCAATCTTTTCTTTCAAGCGACTGATATAAGTGCGTAGCTTTTCGGTGACATCTTCCTCTATCCGGTCTCTTCCTTTATCTACTTCCTGCCGATAACCAGTCAAAATTTTACGTTTCTGAACGCTGGTCGATACCCCAGCAAACAATAGGCCAATGGTCGTTAAAATCCCGCCCGTGATATCAAAAACAATTCCATTGGTGACGGTCATTAGTATAACGCCAATAGCGGCTACACCACTGCCCGTAGCCAAATTAGGGGAAAGGGCTTTTTTATTGGGGAACAAACTTTCGTCTGTGAAGTTTTCCGTCTTGGTAATGAAATCGTGGAAAGTATCTTGCAAATCCCTCAGGATGTTACTTCGTTTTTCGGCAATATCACTGAACAGATCGTGATCGTTCTTGAGGATCGTTTCACTGTTTCTAATTTTCAGGTCAATGATTTTAGCCATTTGCTGCACATTGTCCGATAGGTCAAGTATACTTTCATTGAGCTTGCCTTCCAATTCCTGATTCAGGTCTGTTTCCAATCCTTTTGCCAGGTTCTCTAGCCAATCCCTGTCTCTTATACACATCTGACGCT
>CAJXUM010000959.1 GCA_913060855.1 uncultured Lewinella sp.
CTACACTATCCTCTTCGTCGGCAGCGTCAGATGTGTATAAGAGACAGCTTCCATCCCTTAGTTCGAATGCGAAGCTGTTGACAAAGGAAAGTAAAGAACAGGTGAATTTTATTTACGATGGCCTGTCGCTTTCACCTCGGGAATATATTCAAAAGCTAACAGAAATAGATAAAGCAAATTCCATTAAGCCGGATTTCTATGGGAATGGAGGACCCACCAAATCATTAGAAGATGAATTTGCCAAAATTACGGGAAAGGAAAAAGCCATTTACCTTCCAACTGGGACCATGGCTAATCAATTAGCGATTAAACTGCTCAATGGGAATAAAACAAAAGTGATCGTTCCTGAAAACTCACACCTATATAGAGATGAAGCAGATGCCGCACAAAGTGTTCACCATAAAAGATTAATTCCTGTCGGGCAAAATAAAGCTTTCTTTAAGGCAGACGAATTGGAGCGCGCTATCCATTATTTAAATGACAATGAGGTGTTTAAAAGTGGGCTGGGAACGGTTGTTGTTGAAAACCCAGTAAGACGTGCGCATGGGACTGCCTTGCCGATTGACATCATTAAAGAAATATCTAATTATTGCCAGCGAAAAGCTTATAAATTACATTTAGATGGTGCTCGAATACATATTGCTAGCGCATACACAAAGGTCTCTATCGCAGAATACGCTTCCTATTTTGATACCATTTATATATCACTTTACAAGTACTTAAATGCGAATGGGGGAGCCATACTATGTGGGGATGCAGCTATTATTGATCAAATTCCTCATCAAATAAAGATTCATGGAGGGACAGGGTTCCAAAATTGGGGAAACACCTCAGTTGCCTTACATTATTTGACGGGAATTGAAGCGCGTTGGAAAGAGGTGGTGCTTTCTGCGCAAAAATTGATTAAAACACTAAATGAAATAAATGGGATTACCATTACCCAATTGAAGAACGGAACAAACATTTATGACCTAAAACTAGCCGAAGAAATAAGTCTCAAAAAATTGGCAGGCTTTCTTTACAAGGAATACAATATTTTATTGGGCAGGGCCAATGAAAAAGGAATCGTCAAATTTACCGTTAATGAAAGCTTGTTACGAAGAAATAGTCAAGAAATCGTTGAAGCTTGGAAGGAAGGAATTGAAGTCGCAAAAGCATAAAAATAGTCAAAAAAACATGGATGATCGTGAAGAGAGAAACCAAAACGAGGTCAAATTTGAAGGGTTAATTCAAGGACTTATCGATAACAACTATGGTTGCTGTGATGACTTTGTCAATGCTCGTACAATTGTTGGTCTTAGGGAAAAGATGCTACTATTAAATAGGGACGGGGAAATGAACGCAGCAGGATTAGGTCAGAATACCGGTTTTCAAAAAAATAAGCAGATAAGGGGTGATAAAATTAAATGGATTGAAAAGGATTCGCATGATCAATATGAAGGGGTTTATTTAAGAATGATCGAGGCATTCATTGTCTATCTCAATAAGACTTGCTATACCTCAATCAATGAGTATGAATCTCATTATGCCAACTATGAACGAAATAGTTTTTATAAGCGACATCTAGATCAATTCAAAAATGATATCGGAAGAAAATTCTCCATTGTGTTATACCTCAATGAGGATTGGCAAATGGATGATGGCGGAATATTGTCTTTATACCTTGCATCTGGTCAGCAAAAGGACATCTCTCCGGTTGGTGGGAGAATGGTGTTCTTTAAAAGTGACCAAATTGAGCATGAAGTGCATCCCTCTTTAACAAGGGATAGAGCAAGTATAGCGGGATGGCTAAAAGGGTAGGGATAGTAGACTTTCTTTTGTTGATACGGCTGAATTCAACAAAAAGCTAACAGAAAAATATTTTCATGATGGAAAAATCGATACCTCTTAGCTTACTACACGCTTTGTTCTTTAGCTGCTTTTTTCTTTCGCTTCAAGTCATTACAGGCTGTGGCCCAACATCCAATAATGCCGAACAGGAAATGGGGCAAGAAAGAGAAATGACTACTTCATTAGGGGGGGCTTATCAAGGTGCATTCTTGATGGGAACTGCCGTTAATCAAGCCATCGTATCAGGAAAGGATACGATTTCTCAGAAAATAGTGGAAAAGGAATTCAATACGATAACCCCAGAGAATTGTATGAAGGCCGCATCTGTCAATCCAGCACCCGGTGTTTATAATTTTGGACCGGCCGATGCTTTTGTGGCTTTTGGTCAAAAAAATGATCTATTTATCGTTGGTCATACTTTGGTTTGGCACAATCAAACACCCGCCTGGTTTTTCACCGACGAAGAAGGAAATCCCAATACCCCGGCGGCTCAAAAAGAAAGATTGCGTAGTCATATAGAAGCGGTAGCGGGAAGATATGCAGGGAAAGTCCAAGCTTGGGACGTGGTCAATGAAGTGATTGATAACGATGGTTCATACCGACCCACTACTTGGGTGAAAGGTATCGGAGATGGCGATGAATTGATCAAATTAGCCTTTCAATACGCTAGTGAATATGCGCCCAACACGGAATTGTATTATAATGATTTCAATGCTTGGCGACCTGCCAAACGAGATGGAATAGTCAGAATGGTGAAGCTATTACAAGCGGAAGGCATACGTATTGATGGGATAGGTATTCAAGGGCATTGGGGACTGAATTACCCTAAGAATGAATATATTGAACAGGCTATTGATGCGTATTCGGCACTGGGTGTAAAGGTAATGATTACCGAACTAGATGTCGATGTTTTGCCCTTGACAAAAGAAGGGCAGATTATAGGTCGAAGTATGATGGAAAGTCAATTTCAATTAGAGGAATTTAAAACCTTTTTTGATCCTTATGCTGATGGCTTACCCCAGTCTGTAGCCGAAGAACAAGCGGATCGTTATGCGGAATTATTCCGTATATTTTATGAGCGGAAAGAGAAGGTTGATAGGGTAACTTTCTGGGGTGTACAGGATGGGATGTCATGGAAAAACGGCTATCCAATACCAGGCAGAACCAACTATCCTTTATTATATGATCGGGATGGAAAAGCTAAATTGGCTAGACAGGCGGTACTGAAGGTGCCAAAATAAAACAAAGATGACATCGAGTCTCGTCTCTGCTTGGTCAAGTTAGCCTTTCCCTTTACCCATTAGCACGCAAAGAATGAAAAACTATAAAAGAAAAACTACATTATCGGTATCCTTAATGATGGCCGTCGCCATCATTTTCAGTGCTTGTCAAAAGCAGGATGCGACCCATACTTCTTCTCCAAAACTATGGTATCAACAGCCCGCAAACGCCTCAGTTGTTGATGACCCCAACGGCTGGAAAGACGATCCAGAGTGGTTAAGTGCATTGCCGCTGGGGAATGGCGCTTTAGGAGCCATGGTTTTTGGAGATGTCAAGCAGGAACGCATTCAACTGAACGAAGAAAGTATGTGGTCTGGAAGTCCAGCTGACAATGATAATCCCGATGCTTATCCGGCCCAAGCGGAAATCCGACAATTGCTCCTGTCTCTTATACACATCTGACGCTGCCGACGAAGAGGATAGTGTA
>CAJXUM010000960.1 GCA_913060855.1 uncultured Lewinella sp.
GAGATCAGCCTCGGTCTCGTGGGCTCGGAGATGTGTATAAGAGACAGGAAGAAAGTCGTGCTGCATTAGTCACGCATTATCAAAATATAGATCAATCCATCCAACTATTTGACAAAACTTTTTCTCGTCCTAGCTTAGCCAAGTCTAGAGACAATGCCTTGAATCTCGCTGGAGTCGTTGAATTAGCTACTCATTTATTATTCAGTTTTAAGAAAAATACCACCGCTTATACGAAACCAGCGGTATCCGAGTTTACCACTTCTAGAGAGGAAGTGGAAGAAGTTTGGTTGGATAAACCGGCCTATGAGCAATTAATGGGCGAGCCTTTTACGAGATCCATCTATCTGGGCTTACTTTATGAGCAATTGCGAAGTTTAAATGGAACCCGAAACTTCACTACTGAAGGTTTAGCTACCATTTCGACCAAGTTGATTAATACGATTTATGAGGTAAAAACGGGGCAACAGTCGATTTCGACCAAGAAGAAGTCTAAACAGAAAGTTGATTTTCAAGATTATTATCCCTTGATCAAATCGACAGTAGATTTGGTTGCCACAGTGATAGAAACACCTGTCTTCAATGGCAAGGCATTATCTGAAATTGAACCCGCGCTTGGGAGTGTTTCGAAAATTAGCTCAGAAGGTTTAGCCCTATATCAAAATATTAACACCAAGCAATATGGATTTGCTATCTATAATGCTATGGAATTGTTTCGCGTGATTTCGGATGCGCAGCTAGATCGTGAACGAGAGAAAAAACGCCGTGCCTTTACTGTATCGGATAAAAAGAAAGAGCAGAAAAAACGAGCGAGAAATGAAAGGATTCGAAACAATGTAATCCTTTATGGAACGCTGATGGCTGATGTGCTGAATGCCAATACCTCGGATGAGGTAAAGTCGGCTTTGCGAGCAGCAGCGGTTCCGCCAGGCAGTTCCCGACTCAAGCGAGAACTAGACTTTAATTTGGGCATCAATAGTTATTTAGGTATCGCAGTGGGAGAAGAGAAATTATTAAGCCCCACTTCAGGTAGCAAGACAACAGCTCGCACGATAGGATTGACCGTACCCATTGGTATCGCGATGAGTTGGAAATTCAGCAATTTGCAAAGAAGTTCTTATACTTTATTTCTATCTGTTCTGGATATCGGAGCGGTGACCACCTATCGCTTAGATGATCCAATGGCTTCGGCTTTGCCAAAGCTAGAGTTCAATAACTTCTTGGCTCCTGGAGCTTCCTTGTTTTATAACTTCAACAAGGTCCCGATTTCGATGGGCGTAGGTTGGCAATTGGGCCCGCAAACCCGGAAAATTGATCCTCTAAATCCTGATATAACTTCGCAGGCTTCTCGTTTTCTGTTTTCTTTGAATGTGGATGTCCCCTTATTTAATTTTGTGAATGGACGACAATCTACTAGCATCAAGAAAAGAGATAAGATAGCAGCAAAGCAAAAAAAGTCCAACTAGCATACCCATTCAAATAACATAAGAGAGTACCCGACAAAGGGTTTAGGCTTAAAACTGACGATCATGAATATTATTGACTACTATCCAACGGCTATTACACATACACCCAATATTAATACAGATGATGTTATTGCGTTGATTAAAGCCACACCTGATGAGGTCCATTATGTGTTGTCTGAGGGCTTCAATCCGGTCTTTTTACGCACTTGTTTTAATGAACCTAATTGCCGCATCATCTTCTTCAAAGCAGACGGTATTGATGATACGACAAAAGAGACTTTTGTTGGCGAGACCCCTCCGGACCGGTCTAAGGCTGAAGTGATTTTCCTTTCGGCGGATTGTACGAAAGAAGAAATGATTGCTTGTCTAAATTTGGGAGCTAGCCTACATGTTTGGAATACTGATAGCAATATATGTCCTAGTCAAACCTTGGTTTTCTTAGCCAATACAATCAGTTTCACTGATAGAATTGCCATTAATGCGCAAGGTTATCATGCGTTTTTAGTGGGTATGTTATTAGAAACGGCTGTAAAAGCGCGTGTCTACATACGGAAGTCCGATAATTTCACCCTGACAGATATTAAAACCCTAATAGGGAAAGGAAAGGAGAGAGTGAATATACTTGCCGAAGGGTTTTCAGATGCTGATCTTGCTGAATTGTCGGGAGAAGGGGCAAGTATTATTGCTAGTAATCTTATGGTTTAGCCGAAAAGTATTCCTATTTCCTTTTATGCCTACTGGACAGCCATAATCGTGCAAGAGGATATCTCATTTTTTGCCTACATTAGCACATCGGAAAAACCAACGCTAATGCATACCCAACGATTCTTACCACTGTTCAGTTTAGGGCTGTTACTTTTATTTTCTGCTTGCCAGGAAGAGAAGGAAAAATTACCCAATATTGTTATCATTTTCACCGACGACCAGGGCTACCAAGATGTAGGTTGTTTCGGCTCACCTGATATCAATACACCGCACTTGGATCAAATGGCCCAAGAAGGGACCAAATTCACCAATTTCTACGTTTCGCAACCTGTTTGTTCTGCTTCCCGAGCCTCTTTGCTGACGGGGTGCTATGCCAATCGGGTAGGCGTACATGGCGCTTTTATGCCTTATGTTGGGAAGGGCTTACATCCCGATGAGATGACCATCGCCGAAGTACTAAAGCCCCTAGGTTATGCCACTGCCCAATTTGGTAAATGGCACCTGGGGTCAGAGCCTGAGTTCCTGCCTGAGCGGCAAGGTTTCGATGAGTATTTTGGGGTTCCCTTCTCTAATGATATGTGGCCGCTTCACCCCTGGCAGGGAACCGTTTTTGATTTTGGCCCCTTGCCATTGATCGAAAACGGGGTAGCTATCGATACGCTGGAAGACCAGTCTATGTTGACGACCTGGTATACCGAGCATGCTGTCGATTTTATTAAGCGCAATAAGGATAATCCCTTTTTTCTATACCTACCACATAGCATGCCGCATGTACCCTTGTTTGTCTCAGATAAGTTTAAAGGGAAATCGGAGGCAGGGCTGTATGGAGATGTGATCGAGGAAATTGATTGGTCGGTCGGGCAAGTATTAGCGGCATTGAAAGAAAATGGTTTGGATGAAAACACCCTCGTTGTTTTCACTTCCGATAATGGACCTTGGTTGTCTTACGGCGGGCGTTCGGGGCGAGCACTCCCATTGCGAGAGGGGAAAGGGACGGCCTGGGAAGGCGGTGTTCGGGTTCCTTGTATCATGCGCTGGCCCAATAAGGTGCCAGCTGGTCGAGTAGAAGAAAAACCAGCGATGACGATCGACCTCCTACCTACGATTGCGGCATTAACAGGCGCGGATTTGCCTGCCCAAACCATAGATGGTAAGGATATGACCTCGCTCTTGTTGGGGAAAGCCAATGCGGCGCCACATCAAGCGGCCTATTATTTTTATTATAAAACCAATGAATTACATGCCGTCATGAGCGGCGATGGCCGTTGGAAACTCTATTTCCCTCACCGTTACCGTTCCTTGAATGGCCGAGAGGCTGTCTCTTATACACATCTGACGCTGCCGACGAAGAGGATAGTGTAGA
>CAJXUM010000961.1 GCA_913060855.1 uncultured Lewinella sp.
TATCCTCTTCGTCGGCAGCGTCAGATGTGTATAAGAGACAGATCTTCCCGTCCGGAAATAAATAATTCTTCAAATTGGTCAAAAATTAAATAGACAGGTCGGAAGTAATCTCGATACAAGATGGCTACTCTCTCCCGAACTGACAATGACTCTAATGCCTCTTTTTTATCCTTTTTATAGCGTTTACTCTCCCAATGTAGCGCATTTTCTAAGGATTTATTAATATCATTTCCACGTCTAATAAATACAGGCAACCAATCCGTTTCATAAAAACTATTACGCAAACCACAATCTATCAAGCTGGTCTTACCCGTCCCAGAAGCGCCGTACAATAAGGTTAGATTGGAGGCAAAGACAGCATTATATAATTGAGCAGTCTCTTTTTCCCTACCAAAAAAGTGATCATAGTCATCCTTCTTGTAGGAATCAAGCATTTTGAAAGGACTATCGTTCATCATTGCGCTGAAAAAATGATTGTGTAAATAATATTTCTAGTAGGTATAAGAGGGCTTACAACAAACCAAAATCTGTCTTAAAAGCTTCAAATTGACGTTCTAATGAAGCAAATACTTTTTTCCCCTTTACCTCTTTGTTAGCTTCCTGTAATCGAGATCGTGCGCTAAATTGAGAAAGCTTTTGGGGGGCTTTTTTTTGCACATTTCGACCTTCCTGGAAGTCGGTATCAGTCATATTTGTATGAATAAGATCAGTTCCCTTTTCATTTGCTATGGCTTTATATATGCTGTGATTGACCGACAAGTAATTGAAATGTCCTTCCTTTTCAAAGGCATACAAAAATATATCAATAGCACTATTGTTCAGAAAAGTATTCTTATCGATGATAAAAGGTGACAGGTTTAAGAAAGTACGTAAATCATCTTCATTTGGTACTATAACAATGGAACGACAATTGGTATAGGCTGCTTTTCGGCGATAGTCTGTATCATCGTATAATCGCAGACTTGTATTGACTACTGCGTTAAGACGCCCCAATTCCAGCTCATATGTTTCCGCACTATGAAGAGAATTTTCAATTTGGATATTTCGCACCGTTAACATGTGATAATTAGCCAAAAACGCGGCTTCCTTTAAAATCAGAGCTACTGCGCCTTCTGCTTCAAAACAGGCTGTTGCTATATCGGAGTCCGACATTTTTTGATAACTACGCTGCAGTTTCTCAAGAAAATCGTGCGCTGGTTTTAATCCATCATCCTGATCCAATTTATCACAGAATCTTTCAAATTCAGGTATAAATAGTTGGCCTTTTATTTCTTGAAATAAAGCATATATCTGGCCAATCCCTTTCAAAAAATCAAAGCCCAATACGGTTGCTTCCTCAAAAAAGGTGTTTTTTTTGAATGTGGCGAGATGTTGCTTTTTCTCTTCCTCTTTTAACAGGTTTATCTCCCTCCAAAGATTAGCTAACATAATAAAATACAACACTTTGGAGCTGACGTAATAAGTACTTAATAACTGCTCCAATCGAGCCCTGTTTGGCTCATCAAATATCAATAAAAGCCGTAATTGAGATCCAATTACCCAGGGAAAATTTTCAATAACCAAATCCAAAAAGGTACTGGAATCCTTGAGCTTTTCCTCTCCATTACGCACCTCCACCATGTCAGTATAAATATCAGGATTGTATTTGCACATCCCCTCTAGAATCATTACGATGTCAAAATTTACTTCAATCTGGTTGCCTATATGAGCAGTAATTCTATTGTCCATCTGTTGCTCGACATAGTAGGGCAATTGCCACCTTAGAATTTCCTCCTCATGTTCTGCTTGTACATAGAAACCCCAAGGCATATCGGTCTTCGTTTCCTTAGTCGAATTTGATTTTCCAATCCCTCGATATACTTCTACCTGTGGGCTATTCTGAAATGCTTTATTCAGCGCATTCTTTGCAAATTCGAAGGCACGTTTAATACTCCTTTTGTTAGCCAATGCTTGGTAAAATGAAGTAGCTAAATACCTTGCTTGTTCATCTTCAATATCGACTGATGTAGCAAGTACAGCCTTTACCCCTGCTGCAAGTAAATTTTCAACTTGTCCTTTGGTAGAGCACCCATTCAGAAATACAAGCTTTAAGTTCTCTTGTTCCCCCAAAAGTTTGGCCAATCCTTCAGCTTGCACAGCTTTACCCTCTAGCTCCAAAAAGTCATTTCCAGCATGTCCTCCGTAATGGAAAATACATAATTGATCTTTATGGACAGCCAGTAGTTCTACTAATTCCTCGCTGGTCGTACTTTCTTCTTTTTCCACTCGAATAAAGCCACGTTGTTCTAGGGGTCTCAAGGCACTTTTCAAGGCTTGCCCTTCCGCCTTAAGCGTCGGTAGGTATTCTTTCTCCGAATTGGCAAAAGAGAGCAGAATAACTGGGGTTGATTCCATATATTGTAGGTTTAGAATCTAATATACTATTTTTTCTTAAAGTAAGCTCGACTCTCGTCTGTGTAACAAATTGCACAAAATCCTAACCTAGGTTCAACCAATAATATCTGATTTATGAAATCTAAAGAAAAAGTAGATGCGATGCTAGAATTACTTCATAAAGGGGGAAGTCCTACAACAGAGATGCTACCTGCCCAATGGATCAGAGTCCCTCTATTCAAATTTCGTCAGAGCGCTTTTTTAGCAAATAGTAGTTTTCTGATAAAACTTGACCAAGCAAAACTGAAAATCAGCACTAAAGGAGATAATATAAGCCTCTTTTCGACTAGCCTTACCGCTCTAACCTAATCGCCTTAATCGGATTTTCCCAAGCCGCTCGTACGGTTTGGATCCCAACAATCAGGAGTGTTAGCAATAAAAGTAAACCGCCTACCGCTAGGAATACCCAGAAATTAACGCCCACCTGGTACTCATAGTTTTGTAACCAATCTTGGATACCAACATAAGTCAGCGGCGTAGCAATAGCCAGCGCGACCACTACCAAAATGAGGAACTCTTTGGCCACCAACATCAACAGATTTTGTTGGCTAGCTCCGAGCACTTTCCGAATGGCGATTTCCTTCATCCTTTTCTCGATGATATAGGATACTAGTCCGATTAACCCTAGACAGGAAATGAAAATAGCCAGGCCAGCAAATAGGTTGATCACTTTACGCACGAGCAACTCGCTGGAGAATTTCTCCCCGAAGGCCACATCTACAAACTCATACTCGAAAGGGTAAGCCGGATTATGCTGTTTAAGTATCTTTTCAATGTCGACTAGCGCTAGTTGGGGCTGTATGTCTTCTTTCAATCTGATATTCATGTAGGAGAAAGCCCATTGGGTGTAATGAACCATCAATGGTTCGACGGCTTCGAAGGGAGACTCCATCACCACATCGTCGATTACTCCGATGATGGTTAGCTTTTCTTCGCGATCATTAAGGGGTTGTCCGATCGGCTCCTCTAGCCCCATCGCCAGCACTGCCGCTTGATTGACCAATACCGCTCCAGAGTCAGCCGGTACTCCCGTAAAATCGTGACCTTCCAGTCTGTCTCTTATACACATCTCCGAGCCCACGAGACCGAGGCTGAT
>CAJXUM010000962.1 GCA_913060855.1 uncultured Lewinella sp.
TCTACACTATCCTCTTCGTCGGCAGCGTCAGATGTGTATAAGAGACAGATAGTAAACCCTTCTTAACCAAAACAATATTTTCATGTCATCTACCATCACCAACACTTATACAGATTGGCTATCCTATCTTTTTGATCATGACGAAGCCAAAGGAGATTGGCGATTTAATTTATCCTTGGACTATATCGAGTTCTCACCAGAACAAGTGGTTGATTATATCCAGCAAATGTTTACGCATTACGATCGAGATTTAGCCCATTATTCTGACCAGCAATTGGCCTTAGGCGTGGACTATATCTTCAACAATAGCTGTTCTGATTATGCCTTTTATCTAAGAGACAGACCTGTACCTTTGGACAAAAGAATCAAGGCTATTCTATCCCTAAAGGTCTTCTTTGAAAAGTGCTATAATAAGCGCTGCACCCCTTCTCTCGGCCATTACAGCGAAGAAGGGAATGCCCTAAATACTCCCTGTTATATGCTGTGGGATACCACGCCGCTGTCTTATTGTGAGGGTAAGCAAGATCGAGCAGCTATCTATAAGGCCGTCACCGAAGTCATGGAATTTTCCTTGACACTAGCCAACAAAGCTTGCATAGAAAGTGGCTTGCATGGTCTGGGGCATATGGTGTTCTATTACCCGAAAGCGGCTAAAATTATTCAACGCAATATGCACCGATTCAGACGGGTTGATTCGAGACTGAAGGATTATGCTAAGGCGGCACAGAAAGGTTGTATTTTATAATATACTTGAAGGTATTTTGGATGTTCGCTACTAGTTTCACTAGTATGCGGGCTTTAGCTGCGAGCTCCAGCTCGCCGAGATACAGCATACAAGTACTATAATTACTTACAGCGAGCAGGCTCGCAGCCAAAACTGGCATACAAGCATGAGCTTGTAGCCAACATATATTTAAAGAGCAGAGATTTGGCTTTCCCAAATCTCTGCTCTGCAGTGCATCCATTTTTGGGGAAGTAGATATTGGCTATTAACTAACCTATCGACCAACCCACTTCTGAAGTCTATCTTAGAGACATAGCCTTGTTAATTTCGACTTATCTTATAGGAAGTATCTAAATCATTAAGTACCGCATCTAATACGGGATCCAAACCAGGTTCATAGCCCTTTCTTAATTTATGCCCAAACATACCTGCGGCTGTACTCCAATAAGTGGCATTGAGCCCTCCTCTTAGTTCTCGTATGAGCCGGTGCATCGATTTATCGAGCTCTTTTTCAATCATTTTCATCAGAATCATACCCTGTGTCTTGGTCAATTTCTTGAGTGGGTCAGCAAACTCTTTTTTGAGTTCTTTATGTAGACGTCGGATATGTTTTTTCCTGTCTTTTCTTTTCATATCATTGGTAATATCCTCCATCTCGCGAAAAATCTTGATGGCTTCTACAGCATAAGGATACACTTTGAGGGCATACCGGCGATAGCGTCGGTATCTCTTTTGATCTTCCGCATTGGCAAATGTTCTAGGGGCTGAAATAGAAACGCCACCCAAACTGGCCAATATTAGTGTGTCACCACATTCATCCACCGTGTAGGGAAAGTATTTCCCATTCACTAGGGAATAGCCATCTTCTTGCCCCCACATACTCGTGGCGGAAAACAAGACCAACAACATCACAAATGACCATTTCATAATTTATTTTTTTTGAGATTCTCCAGAAAATCCTTCCCCTCAGTCCTTGTATCTTAAGCCTTTATTCTCCGGAGAAAAATTCTTATATCGAATATATAATATAGCAAATTATTACAAAAGTACTAAACCTTTCTACTTCTTAGATGCATTTTTAACTAGTAGAAGGTGTGAGTAGGTCTTTATTTAACATTTCCTCAAACCCCAACCCGTCAAGTGCAAGCAAAAAAGAGGCAATTTGATCAAATTGATCTCTTATAAAACGATTAGAAGTTTAAAATCGTTTGGTATAATAGTGTTAATTGTTGACAAAGGCCACTATTTTTAGTCTTCTGACTACTGACCGCTAAACCTGGTATTTCCAATGATATGATGTCAAATCCTTTAATAAAACTGCTGCTAGCCCCTTTTTCGCTTTTATATGGTATTGGAGTAGGGCTTCGCAATTTCTTTTACCGCAAGGGCCTTTTAAAAGGCATTACTTTTAATTTACCCGTTATATCTGTCGGGAATTTATCGGTAGGTGGAGCCGGCAAGACCCCGCATATTGAGTATTTGATTCGATTACAAAAGGACTATTTGAATCTTTCGACGCTTAGTCGTGGTTATAGCCGGAAAACGCGGGGTTACATCGAAGTAGATCCCCGTATGAATGCCGAACAAGTAGGAGACGAACCGCTACAATTCAAGCGCAAATTTCCAGATATATTGGTGACAGTTTCGGAGAGTCGAACCTTTGGTATTCCCAAAATAGTACAAGATCACCCCGAGACACAGGTCGTTTTATTGGATGATGCCTTTCAGCATCGTTCGGTCAAGCCGGGCTTGAATATTCTACTCACGGAATTTGATCGGCCTTTTACACGGGATTATTTACTACCAGCAGGCCGCCTTCGCGAATGGCGATCCGCTTATCAAAGAGCGGATATTATTATCGTGTCGAAGTGCCCAAAGGTGCTGAGTGAAGCAGATCGGCAGCAATTCATAGCTGAGATTAATCCTTTGCCTCACCAGCAAGTTTATTTCTCCTATTACGACTATGGAGATCCCTATTATATTTTTGATCCTTCTATTACCGCTGTACTAGAGCCAGATGTTGAAGTATTACTGATTTGTGCCATTGCTAGAACGGATTACCTTGTCGATTACCTCAATGATGAAGTAAGTAAGGTCCGCTTGTTGTCTTATGAAGACCACCATTATTTCAGCAAATTTGATGTGTCCAACCTGAGAGGATCTTTTGAGCGCATGGGGGATGTGGAGAAGGTTATGGTATTGACCACCGAGAAAGATGCGATGCGTCTTGAATTACATGCGGATTATTTGATTGAGAATGAAGTTCCTATATTTGCGCTCCCCGTTGAAGTGAAGTTTCATTTTGATGGAGGTGAATTATTTGATCAATCAGTCAAAGACTTTTTATTGAATTTTACTGTATGAGTTCAGGTCCTTTCATGGCAGGCTTGTTTTTGGTGATGCGGTTACTGGTTAGATTCGTTCTCTGGATTTTTTATCCAAGGGTGACGGTTATTGGTGAAGAACGACTTACTTTCAAAGAAGCGGCTATCGTTATTAGCAATCATCCCAATACTTTAATGGACCCTTTTCAAGTGGCCTCTAGGGTGAGAAAACAGGTGTTTTTTCTAGCTAATGCAGGTTTGTTTGCCACTCCTTTCACCAATTGGTTTTTTACCACCTTTTATGCTATTCCAATCAAGCGCAAGGAAGACAAGGGCGGGCAAGGCATTAATAATGCAGATTCCTTTGCCAAATGCGATGCTTTCCTAGGAGCAGGAGGCGTTTTATATGTGGCGCCCGAGGGAGGACTGTCTCTTATACACATCTGACGCTGCCGACGAAGAGGATAGTG
>CAJXUM010000963.1 GCA_913060855.1 uncultured Lewinella sp.
TCGTCGGCAGCGTCAGATGTGTATAAGAGACAGACCTTGGGGCATGACGGTCCCTCTCTTGAAAATGTGGGCTTTATTACCTCATTAACCCGTGGAGCAGAATGGGCCGCTACCGGAGCAGTGACGCAACCGATACCCAGCGATTTCCCAACTGAAAAAGAGGCCAAGAGTAGAACATTCAAATTAGACAAATAATAACGGAGTCTAACCTCCATCGTACCTAGCGTACCATGGAGGTTAGCCCATACCCCTCCAGTTTTATAGGCCTCAGCAGCTTTAACCTATATGTACAAAAAGTTATGACAAAAAAGGTTTCTTCTTGTATCTGTTTACTCCTATATATTGCCACCTTTTTCAGCTGTGCAGAAAGGAAGCATGAAGTATCTATTTCCACAAGTATAGCACATCCACAAGTCGACTTTGGTCTAGGTGAATTGAAGGCTGCGCTGACCAAAAAAGGATTTACCGTAGACATTACGGACCAGCCCGATCCCGATATTATGCTATCCTTGGATAACCCCCATAAAGACCTGAAACCCGAAGGTTTCGACATCCAAAAGGAAGGTGATATCATAAAGTTGACGGGCTATGATGCTGCGGGCTTGCTATATGGCGCATTAGAACTGGCGGAACAAATCGAAACCAAAGGATTAGCTCAAATTGAACCGACCCTGCAAAATCCGTACATGGAAAAGCGGGGAACAAAATTTAATATTCCACTAGATGTACGTACGCCTAGCTATACGGATGCCAGTGCTGTAGCACAGCACAATCTCCCCTACATGTGGGACTTTGATTTCTGGCAAGAATATATCGACAATCTTGCTAGGTATCGATACAATTACATCTCCCTCTGGAACCTCCATCCCTTCCCATCCTTGGTTAAAGTACCTGAATATCCAGATATCGCTTTAGACGATGTACAGCGGTCTACTGTAGAATGGAAGGAGAACTACCATCTACACGGGACGGGTTTGGATAGCCCTGAAATTTTGGCCAATCCGGAAATAATCAAGCGCCTATCCATCGAAGAAAAAATACAGTTTTGGCAAAAAGTAATGACATATGCCAAGGACCGAAATGTTGATTTTTATATCATCACCTGGAATATTTTCACCAACGGAACAGGAGGTAAATATGGTATTACCGATGAAATTGACAACCCTGTCACCAAGGACTACTTCAAACAAAGTATAAAAGCGCTATTTCGTACCTATCCTCTTTTAGCAGGAATAGGACTGACCGCAGGGGAAAATATGCACAAAAAGACCTTTGAAGAGAAAGAGAATTGGGCCTATGACACCTATGCAAAGGCCGTCTTGGAAATCGCAGAAGAAATGCCCGAGCGGTCCTTTACCTTCATACATCGACAGCATCAGACAGGGGCCAAGGACATTGCCCAAAAATTCAAACCCGTCATTGATGCTTCAAACATTGAATTCCTCTATTGTTTTAAATATGCCAAAGCGCATGTTTTCAGTACCACTGAACAGCACTATCATCAAGGTTTTGTGAAGGACATCGAGGGAATGAAAACCATCTGGGGCTTGCGCAATGATGACACCTATTACCTCCGATGGGGTGCTCCCGATTTTGTTAGAACATTCATCCAAAACATACCTCAATCCGTAGCTAAAGGCATCTACTACGGATCTGACCAATGGATATGGGGCCGTGATTTTTTGACCAAAGAACCAGCAACCCCAAACCAATTGGAGATTGTAAAACATTGGTATAATTGGGCCTTATGGGGCAGGTTAAGTTATAACTCCTCATTATCCAATGAAACCTTTGTAGCCCTCATCAAAAACAGATTCCCTAGTACAGATGCACAATCCTTGTTTAATGCTTGGCAAGAGGCTTCCATGGTCTACCCGACTACCACCGCCTTTCACTGGGGCGAAGTAGATTTTAAATGGTATATCGAAGGGTGTAAAAGTAGACCGGGGCCTGCCCAAAACAAGACCGGTTTTCATGATGTAAACCGATTTATCACTTTAGCTCCGCACCCAAAATCAGGCTTCCAGTCTATTCCCGATTATGTAAAAATGAAAATGGCGGATAGCACTTCCACCTTGAAAACACCGCTAGAGGTGGCCAAAAAATTGTCTGAGCACGCTGATGCCGCCTTAAGTGGTGCAGATAAAATCAAGCCTTCTCCATCAAAGGAACTGCAATACACCGTAAACGATATCAAATCCATGGCATTTTTGGGCAAATATTACGCGCACAAAATCGAAGGGGCTACCTATTTGGCTTTGTATCGTGAAACCCAAAATGTGGAATATCAAACTGATGCGGTTGAAAATCTAAGACATGCCCTTGCTTATTGGAAAAAATACGCAGAAGCGGTGCAGCTACAAAACAAAAATCCATTGTGGACGAATCGGGTGGGTTATGTAGACTTTCAGATAATTACAGGATGGGTGGCGCAGGATATTGAGATGGCCAACGAACTTGTATCAGCCATTGATTAAGTAACAAGCATTTGAAAAGATAGAACCATAAAATATGAGTGCTTTATTTGACCTTAAATGGGGACTGCAACTCTGTTTTGTCCTCTCTGTCATCAGTGGTTTTGCACAGGTGAACGTTATCCAAGAGCATATTTCTACGGTGGATGATTACGCGCTAAGTGTTCATGGGAAATTTTCAAGTGCGATCAATGGCAAAACTTATCAAAAGGATGCCCTTGCTTCTCATCAGGGCTATCAGTACATGGCTTACTACGATAAGGAACGCCATGTTTGTATCTCCCGAAGAAAACTTCCTCTAGGCCCTTGGGAAACCATCCGTTTTTTAGATTACCATTTTACAAGTAACGATGCACACAATGTGGTTTCGATAGGCATTTGTCCTAACGATGGCACTATACACCTCGCTTTCGATCATCATGTGGACACCCTGCACTACCGAGTTTCGTCCCCGGGGCTAGCCAATCAACCCGAAAGTATGGATTGGAGTGTTTCTTCCTTTGGACCTGTACTTGCTGAGCTGGAAAAAGGCAAGTCCATCAAAATTACGTATCCGAAGTTCTGGCCAACGCCCGATGGGAATTTGCAGTTCAACTACCGCCGAAGAGGATCTGGCAATGGCGATCGTATGCTAGTAGATTACGATGGAAAAACAGGAAAATGGACAAATACGCGTCAAATAGATGCTGCGAAAGGTGTTTTTAAGGATGAATTGGGGGAAAGCGATTCTCGATGTTCCTATCCCAATGGGTATGATTATGATTCAGCGGGGAGATTACATACCACCTTGGTATGGCGTGAAAGTAGTCAGGGCGCCAATCACGATTTGGTATATCTTTTTAGTGAGGACCAAGGAAACACCTGGAAAAACAATAGCGGTGAAACCTTAACTGAAATTCCTCATGTCAATTCCCCCGAAGTTGTGGTTCAAGCCATTCCACGGGTGCTTGGATTAATGAATGACCATGGCCAAGCTATCGACTCAAAAGAGCGAGTACCTGTCTCTTATACACATCTGACGCTGCCGACGAAGAGGATAGTGTA
>CAJXUM010000964.1 GCA_913060855.1 uncultured Lewinella sp.
CACTATCCTCTTCGTCGGCAGCGTCAGATGTGTATAAGAGACAGGCCTTTTACGGTCAATAATGCGGATGGAAGCTGGCGGTTTGCGATGGCAATAGCCGGATATGGTGTATTATCTAGCTTGATTATACTCGCTACAGAATTCGTTATTCGACCACTTTGTATTACTCTTTTTCAATTCAAGCGAAAGTCGATTTGGAGTGAAGGAGGCTGGTATCTTTGGCATTTTATTACCGTAGCGATAGGCATGATGCTCTATCGGGAATATCTCTGCTATGGATACCTGAACTTCCCTCCTGTACCTGTAATTTTCACCATGATTTATCGGACTTGCATGATTGGACTCATTCCATTAGCGCTATTACTCGTGGGTCAAAAGATGCAGCGATTGAGTGCTTATGTAGATCATTTAGACACCCATTGGAATAGAAAGGGAAAAATCCACCTTAGCGGCGAAAATGGCAAGGAAAAACTCATACTTGCACCCGATGATTTTCTATTTATTTCCTGTAGTGATAATTATGCGGATATCTATTTTCAAAAAGGAGGGCAGGTCAAAAAAGTGATGCTTCGATCGAGTATGGTTCGATTGGAGCAACTGATTAAAGGGCAATCCTCCATTATTCGTTGCCATCGCTCCTATATTGTTAATCTTACCAAAGTCTCTTTTTTAGAACCTAAGGGCAAAGGACTCCAGCTGCATTTGCAAGGTCTAAACCAAACCCTACCGGTCTCATTAAAATACCGAGAACAAGTTTGTGCGCACTTGATTTAAAGAATTAGGTCAAACGCCCCTCTATGCTGCCAAACGTCCCTTTTTCTGGATTTTATCCAGAGACTCACCTAGTATTGTACACATTCCTACATCAAAAATACGGCATTTATGGATTGTGTATCAAGGTACAGTTTTATCATTTTCATATTTTTCATCCAAATAGGCCAAGCTCAAATTATCAGCTTGGAAAAGGTAGGCTTCGAGACGTCTCAAGGCGTTTATCTAGAATCAGACATCTACTTACCCGATACCCTAGGTGCTTACCCGGTGATCCTTTTACGTACCCCCTACGGCAAATACCAATACAAAAGTTTTGGCCAATATTTCGCCGAGGCTGGATTTGTGGCTATTGTGCAAGATGTCAGGGGGAAGTTTGGTTCTTCTGGCGAATTCTTTCCTTTTTATCATGAACGAGAAGATGGATTGGCTACGCTCGATTGGATCGTCGAACAAGCGTGGTGTAATGGCAAAATTGGTATGTATGGTGTATCCTATCCCGCTTTTTGCGCCCTTACCCTGGCTGCCGATCAGCATCCGGCACTTCAAGCCATCGTGAATGTATCGGGTTGGGTGAAGCCAGGGGAGATGGCTACGGAGGGCGGAGCACTGCATCTTCTACTCAATTTGCCCTGGTTGTTACATGAGGAAACACTGACTACGCGAGATATGGGCGATTATGATATCGACAGCCTCTTGTGGCATTTACCCGTCAAAGATGCCATGAATAGTGTAGGCATAAAAAGTAAAGCTTGGGAAGAAAGCAACTTACTGGATCAAGTCAACGAAGACTTTGATTTTGATAAAGTAGACCTTCCCATTTTGCACATTACGGGAGCTTATGATTTTGTAAAAAAAGCTACCTTAAATACCTACCATGCCCTACGATCACGCTCCAAACCCAACCAGCAGCTCATTTTTGGACCTTGGTTTCACAACCAATACCTGACCTCTTTGACAGAGGTGGGGATACTGGAATGTGGAGAAGTATCAGAAATGGGATATGCTGCACTATTAGAAAAATCGCTCAACTGGTTCACTCAATATTTGAAACCGGAAAAAGCAATACAGGATCAATCAAGCGCCCCTCATGTTTTTACATTAATAGAAAACGATTGGAGGCAACGGCCTGGTTTTCCGTATTCAAAAGCTTGTCAGGAAAGCTGGTACTTTGGAAGTAACAAAGGGGCTAATAGTCGTTTTGGCGATGGAACACTATCAACAACGCTACTTCCTGCCGACATTGATACCTTTCAATATGATCCAGCAGATCCTGTCCTGACCAATGGCGGCGCCAATTTCCACTTCTTTCCTACTCAATTGGGCGCGAAAGACCAAACAGAATTAGAGGAACGAGCGGATATTTTGGTATACACTTCGCCTCCCTTTGAGAAAGCTACTACACTAGCCGGCCGCATACAAGTACATTTGTTCGCTGCGACGGATGGCCCCGATACTGATTTCACCGCCAAATTGGTGCTGGTGGATGAAGAAGGTATAGCGATGAATATGGCCGATGGCATCATCCGTGGACGCTATAGAAATGGCCTCGCCCAAGAGGAACTTTTAATACCCCATAACATCTATGAGTACCAAATTGAACTAGGAACTACAGCCTTCAGTATTCCTCCTAACTATCAAATCCGAGTGGAAATTGCCAGCAGTAATTTCCCGAAGTACGATCGAAATGCTAATACCGCTATTCATCCATTCGAAGCCCAAAAACTACGTGTAGCTCGTCAAACGATATACTCGGGGGCTCCATATCCCAGTCGAATTATACTACCCATCATTTGTAAATGAATTACCTAAATCTATTGCTATGAAATGTATTTCTACTTTTCTATGCCTAGTAGCGCTATTGCTATTGGGCAATACCCTGAACGCCCAATCATTGGCAGAAGCCAAAACAATGATGGCGGAAAAAGAGTACAAAGCTGCGCAAGAAATGCTGCAAGAGCTTGTCGTTACACAACCCACCAATTCAACCGCAATTTTACTTTTGGGTCAATCTCTGTATCATCAAGAAAAATTTGATGAGGCAGTTAAACGGTTGAAACCTTTAAAGTCGGAGATGAAATCCAATGCGGATTACTTTTATTGGCTGGGACAGTCCTATAAAGGCAAACTACTAGCGACTGATAATTTCCTTGAAAAGGGAGTGTTATCGTCAAAAGTGAAGGAATATCTCGAAAAAGCAGTGGTACTCAACCCCGAGCACACGGACGCTCGCGAATCTGTGGCCTTTTTCTATTTTTCCGCACCGGGTATCGTGGGAGGAAGTACCAAAAAAGCTTTTCGCGAGGTAGAGGAAATCAAAAAGAGAGATAAAAAAAGAGGCTTGATTTTGGCCGGCAACTTGTATCGGCAAAAGAAGGATTACCCATCGGCCATTGAAACTTATCGAGCCCTGATTGACTTAGAAGAAGAAAATGCCAACTGGTATTTGCTATTGGGTTCTGCTTACCAACTTAATGAAGATTACAGCTTGGCTTTTAGCTTTTTCGAGCAGGCGCTTCAAAAGAATGAGACTTTAGCTGCTGCCTATTATCAGTACGCCAGAACGGGTGTCTTGACCAAAAAGAATGTCGACCAATCGATAGCCTATATGCAGCACTTCTTATCCTTGAAAGATAAAAAATCTTATCCAGTTGCATCGGCTTATTGGCGACTAGGAATGCTGTATGAAATTAAAGACTGTCTCTTATACACATCTGACGCTGCCGACGAAGAGGATAGTGTAGA
>CAJXUM010000965.1 GCA_913060855.1 uncultured Lewinella sp.
CTACACTATCCTCTTCGTCGGCAGCGTCAGATGTGTATAAGAGACAGATTCTAATGTCATTAATCTTAATGTCTAATGCTGCATCCTTATCATTCTCTTCTACAATCTCTTCCATTTCTTTGAAGATGTCAATGGGACAGCCTCCTGCGCCAAGAATGACCACCGCTCTTTGGTGTAATATCTCAAAATTAAGTCGGTTCTTTTCTTTTCGCTCAAATAGCACATTTGATCTTTCATTGAAAGCAAAGATGGCTAGGGCAATAGCCACAATGAGTAGGACCGAAGAAACCCCTGCAAAGAAAATAGCTCTTTTCCGACCTTTCTCAGCTGCTTTCTGAAGCCGTTCTGCCTCTTCCCGTCTTCTGGCTTCTTCCGCTGCCTGCTGCCGAGTTTCTTCCGCTTTAGCTTTCTTTTCTTCCTCGATGCGCTTCTTTTCAACCTCCCGTTCACTTTTTGATTTCAAGACCGGAATAATCAATGTATCATGACAAAGCTCATAATTATAGCCTCCTAATGTGTTGATTTCTCGCCGTAAAAGAAAGGTGTTTTCTAGTTTTTCCAATAGATCATAGGAAGCGCCAAATGCTGCGTATTGTTGCACCAATGCATCACCATCTACGCTTAATCTCCTTGCTTCTCCTTTTTGAGCATCGTCGTATAGTAAACCGTATTCAATGAGTTCATGTGCGGCCTCTTGTTCCTCTTCCGTTAGTTTTGCCAATTGGCCGCGGTAGTAGGTTTCATATACATTTGAGATATCGGGTAGGTCTTTGGGTAGGACAATGGGTAATTCGTCTTTCCCTTTTGTCGTGATGCTACCCGCTATGATCTCATTCTCCACGTACTGACAAAGGATTTGCAATTGAAAGGCTTCAACCGTTCCTTGGTTCTGCGTATCGCCTTTTGATAGTTCCTGTATGATCATATCAATAGCTGCCTGATCATAGGAAAAGGGGGAAGAAGAAAAGGGGGCTTGCGGTAGGTCTTCCAACAGTGCAGGCATTATGATGGCCTCCTCGGCTTGCCTGGCAGTTAAACCGCTCAACTCGTATCTCTTATTTAGTATGGCAGGTAGCTTGGGTCTTAGTTTATCCAGCTCACTCATCCGATCCGCTCTAATGGCAAATACTACTTTGACGTCAATCTTTTTGGATAGAAATTGTCGCTCTTCTTTTTGGTAATCATCTAAGTTGTCCCTAATCGACTGAGGGATGCCTTTATAGAGCAATTCTGCTAATTCTTCTTGAAATTTTGCTTGTTGCTCTACTGGATAAGTAAAGAACTCTTCGAATTGGTCAAAGATCAGTAAGAAATGTTTTTCTTGCTCAAATTGACGGCGCTTAAATTGAAACCAAAGAGAATCTCCTGTGCTAAGGAACTCACCTTTAGGATTCAATTCGCATTTATCGGCTAAGGATCCTTGCAATTTATCTAAGGGGCTAATACTTCCCGTTTCTTGGTGGGCACCAAATCGGATACTAATCGGAAAATAGCTTCCCGCCTCCGCTTGATCCTCCAAGAAGCGAGGGATGATGCCGGCATTAAGCAAGGAGCTTTTGCCGTAGCCTGACTTTCCAAAAAAAACGACCAGCTTCTCTAGTAGGATGAGTTCATATAGATCATCAATGTCTTTTCTCCTGCCGAAGAATATCTTTTGGTCTTTCTTTTCAAATGGTTTTACGCCTGGATACCGAAACATACTCATACCATTTGATTTACAATATTGATGAGATCTTCTCTGATCTGATTCAAGATCACTTCCGATTCCCTAGGATACAGTGTTCCGCCATGGTACTTGGTTTGCCAGTTGTGGTGACGCCCTTCGATTAGGATAATTTGATCGGAAAGGGATGTCCCTATCGTGGCAGACTTGAGTTGTTTGATCGACTCTTTTATTTCATTTTTCGAAATGAGTTGCTTTAATTCTTTCTTATTGTGTGCGGGGAAGTCACCGGGCTTTTTTAGTGCTCTGGTAATTCCTTGCTTTTTACATTCTTCGTAAAACAACTTGAAAAAGGTTTGTTTCTTATCCAAGAATTCTAACTTAAATTGGTGCAGCAAAAAGTCTCGTGCTTCATTGTTTCCAACTTGGGTATTAATCGCTAGTTTCCGCCTCCCCGGTCTTTCTCCGGTCAATAGCTGCAGCAGCAGTTGTGAATACCATTTTTCAAAATCGAATCCGAGAAAAAGAAAAGAGCGGGCTTTTCGCAAAGTGGTTTTGATCTTGTTAGGAAGGCCATTGGGACCTAGCACGGCTTGGAGTAGCTGAAATAGGTCTTCGTAGTCAAGCACTAAGGATTCATCTTCGCTTAGGCATCCACATAAATTATAAATGAGCGGATGCGCCTTCCTTGGTTCTGCTAGCTCCGCTGTCCCTTCGCCATTAAAACGGAAATGAGCAAATTGGTGGGAAATACCATACTTATCCTTGGAGGCTAAATTGGTGAGAAAAGTATCTGGGTTTAAGGATATAATTAAATGAAAAGGAATTTCAAGGATTTTCTTAAAGATGGGCTCTTCTATTTCAATGTCCCGATAAATACGCTTAATCCGCCTGGGTGCATTCAGTTTTGCATCGTCATCTTTAAACAAAAAGAGGCTTTCTTGCTCGTAATAATAGAGGATATCATCTGGCGACTTCTCAATTAGCTTTTCATGTGTATAGCGGATTAATGACTTTCCCTCAACCTGAAATATTTCGGGTCCGATCAATAAGACGCACTTCTCCTCCACTAAGTCATCCACCAAATCTTCAATTATATCACTGACCGGTTTTCCACGATTCATCTTAGTCTGCAGTATTTGTATGACGCTATCTCGCTGTAGCAAGTATTCTTAAAAATAGAAATATACATAATTCATCCTGAATGAATGGAAAGATAAATTGATTTTTATAGTGAATTAAAAGGATTAGACATGTGCTAACTAAAAAGGCCTTAGTAATTCTATCTTACTAAGGCCCTATCTATTTATTTTCTACTACTGTTTATTGATCAGGCTCCATCTTTTCTTCTAACTCCACTTTCTTACTAAGCCAGTAGTTCAGCCACTTTTCTTGATTTTTAAGTACTTGGAGGTTTTCAGGTGTTGGTTTTAGTCCGTAGTTGGTCTTCGCCTTAGTTTTACGGTCTAGGTATTTGTTGATAAAACCTTTCACATCCGTCATGGTGTAATGCAGGGTTTTGTCTTGTGATGCAGAGTAATGCTCTACTGTTTTAGATATATCTTTTATAATGGTTTCGATTTCTTTTTCGCTTTGGGGTGAAGGAGTGTTCGTTCCATGTCTGAACAGACTTGGGTCTCCATTTACTAAGGGAAATTTATTGGGATAATTAGTAAATTCTTGAGATGGGTCGATAAGCGGATCATACTTAATGAGCGTTTCGTCTTCCTGGTTATTAAGCCCTTCCTTTTGTGGTTTCTGTTTTTCTTTTGGGAAATGGGATGGTTCCTTAGTATTACCACTGTCTCTTATACACATCTGACGCTGCCGACGAAGAGGATAGTGT
>CAJXUM010000966.1 GCA_913060855.1 uncultured Lewinella sp.
ACTATCCTCTTCGTCGGCAGCGTCAGATGTGTATAAGAGACAGATATATTCGTGGTGAACCGGCAAGTGTTTCCCCTGGAATAATTGTTTGTAATAAAAGGGCAATTCTCCCAAAACCGCTTTGCTAGGGTACATAGCATTCACAAAATCGAGACCTAGCTCGAGCTTACTTTTCAAGTCGTATTTGGAATCAAAAATAGAAACAGTGGACTCATGTCTCTTCGCCGCTACTTGCCTGTAGGTGCCTTCGTACCAATCGGACAGCTTGGTTTTTACCTGCTCATTAATCTTAGCTAGGCCTTTTTTCCTTTTTGATACACTGATGTACCGACTCCAATTATCCGCATGCTCCGCCAAATATCGGGTTTCCAATTCCATTTGCAGGTCATAAGCGATAGCACGAAGCTTTTCATTGAATCGCAACTGGGTCGTTAGGAAAATTTCGTTTTCTTCCGAAAATTTTCCTTCCACGTTTTTCAATAATGGATTGATTTCTTTGGCCTTCTTCGATTCGGATAGGGAGTATTTCAACAAATTGATACCATTGATCTGGTTGAAATAGAGATTGGTAACCTCTCCTAAGTATCGTTCTAACTGGGCTCTCACTGGCCCATTCAATTTTGATTCTAATATAAAATCAACAATTTTAGGTAGGTCCAAAGCAATCGGCGGCATGCCCTCCATTTGCTGCTGTTCAAAGTCCTCCATAAAGGCTTTACTCATCAAGTTTACCTCTTCTTGAATGATAGTTGCTATGGGGTCCGTCTCTTTTTTCAATATTTGCAGCAACATCTCAATGCCTACAAAAGAACTTTCATCCACGGTGAATTGATCTGCAGCAGTCATTTTCCCATCCGCTTGATACTCCTGAATAAGCCGCTGAATGGTTTTCTGCTGTGCTTTAAACTGCGTACCTATCCGTTCATTTATCCCCTGTTGTAAGGTATGACTGAGTCGCCCTAAGCCTTTATTCACTAATAAATTGGCCTGTGTTAATTTCAGGTTGGTCTCTATGGTCGTATGGATAACCTCCTGGTTATTTTGCCAATTAGCTGGAAATGATAATAGGTCTTCGATATGAGCCTTATTGGCTTTTTTGTTCCGTTGCCCTTTTAATTGATCTATTTGCTTATTGGCATCGACTTCTGCGGTAAGGCTGGCCAACTCATTACTAAGGGTTCTACCAGCGAGTAGCAATTCATTAGTCACTTGGCTGGCCAGGTTTTTGAAGAAAAGCGATTCCTTTTCTATTCCCTGAATCAATGCCTCGATAACAGCCCCGATTTCAGCTTCCAACGCTTGGTGGTGTTGGTAGAAATCTTCCACTTCAAATAGAGCGTTAATCTTGGCAATAAGCTCATGATGGGTTTTGAATAGGGTTTCATAACATTTATTCCCCAAATTGAGGTAAGTACTTCGAATGGAAGGAAACAGTATTTGATCTTTCAGCAGCCCCGCCAAAACCTTAAATTTCAAATTAACGCTTACTCCTTGACATTGATACTTCAGGCGAGTAGGTGCATCATTAAAGAGGGTTTCAATCGTATCAAAGTAAGCTTTATTCTCTTCGATAAATAACTCGCCCAAGACGGGCAACTCTTCCCTCCTTATCTGCTCCAACCTTTTATTTAGATGAGACAGAAGGTTGGATACTTCCTGATAAATATCCCCTCCCCTATCCTCTTTAGACCTCAACGACTTTAAGGCGGATAAGGTCAATTGATAAAAGCCAACATATTTTTCCTGGATGGGAGCCATCACATTTTCGATAAAAATGGAAGTCGCATCCACAAACCCGTCCGCTACCTTATTGATTTCTTCCGTAGTTGACCGTTCAATCGCCGGGGTTATTGCTGGAAGCTTAGCGACAGCTAAATCACTTGAGAGTAAAGGCTTGACCACACCATCAGAAGCCACAAAATCGAGGTCATCAAAATGAGAGGAAGCTTGAACAAGTAAAGTCGTTCCAATGGTGCCTACCAAATCATTGGTCTGTACCACAAACCGCTGGGCTTCTTCCAATTTAACACCCGGAATTCCCACCAAAACCAAATCGGCTTCGGAGGAATAGAGTTTCATTAATTCGTAGATCGGTTTCTTCTCCACTGTATTTCCAATAATCTTGATCGAAGCAGGAACCCGATATTCATCCAGTAGGTTTCTAATTTTCTTCTCTATTAACTTTTTATTGCTATTGCTGCTATCCACCAGAATAACTCTGATATGGGCATTTCTCCATTCCTCCGATGAAAGAAGGAATTTGGAAATATTTAGCATCAACTCCGCATTGTTTCCGACCCCTCTCCACCACAAATCAATCTCCGCATATTTTCTAAAACCATATCGCTCATCATAATCTAGATATAGCACATTGTAATCCAAATCAATGAGTTTTTGCGTCATCTGGGCAAACCATATTGGATCCTTAGTGTTTTTCGCCCAACCCATTAAAATGGTATTCGGTTCGATACCCGAAAAGCCAAAAGTAGAAGCTATGGTTTCGATCCCTTTAAAGACATTCTTGACTTGTATCTGTCTTCCAAAGGCCCCATACTTCTTCAAGATATCATCACTGACGCTTTGTTTATGCTTAGGAAATAAGACCGTTGCCTCTTGGTTTTCATGCAAATCAAAATTCGTAACAACGCCCCGTTTCCCTACCAGCTCCTTGCTAAATTCTAATAAATGAGGCCGGTGATTTGTCCCTCCACTAAACAGCAACACATTGGGTTTCCAATTCCTTTTGTGTTCTTGGTTTTCATCCATCCGCCGCAGGCCTGTTTTGACGACCGATGCCCAGACACTCCCCCACACGTCTCCAGAACCCAAAGCCAATTCTTTTTTTGCCAGCCAAAAGTAAATCCCGCCGATGACCAAGAAAGCAACCACCATGGCGATCATATCCAGGCGAAACATCACCGTAAAAGTCGCAATAAACCCGACCAGGCCTATCCATTTTTTGACTTTAAAGGTTGGGTTAAAGTCAGAACTAGCCCAGCTTTCCAAATAAAAGGAAAGATTAATAAATCCATACGCCGCCAGGTAAAACATGGAACAAATCCGCGCGATGGTATCCAATTCTCCGATCAGGATTCCAGCCTGGGCAATAATAACGGTCAGGAATAAAGCATTTCGCGGTTCGTTATCCCGCCCTACCCCTTTCGCAAATCGCCGGGGTGTGATTTTATCGACCGACATCGCTTGCAAAATTCTGGGACCTCCTAGTATTCCTCCTAGGGCGGAGGACAAGGTCGCACCCCAGATCCCCGCCACAACTGCAGGGGAGAACCAAGCGAGCTTTAGCAGGACATTGTTATCCGTTTGTAACAATCCCGAATCGACCGAGAAAAAGATAAAGAAAGTTAAGCCTATATACACGAAAAAGCCTACCCCGATGGCCCATAAGGTCCCACTTGGAATAGACTTCTTGGGATCTTTCAAATCACCCGACATCGCAATACCCCTGTCTCTTATACACATCTGACGCTGCCGACGAAGAGGATAGTGTA
>CAJXUM010000967.1 GCA_913060855.1 uncultured Lewinella sp.
GATCTACACTATCCTCTTCGTCGGCAGCGTCAGATGTGTATAAGAGACAGACTGAAAGGGGGTATCGTGACAGAAAATATCAAGGTAAACTCTAGCGAAGCTATCCAAGACTTCTTTATCGGTAAAGGCTTTTTAGATATAGCTGTTGACGTTTCTGAAACGCCAGACTCAGCTAGGATCAACTCGGTTTTGCTCATATTTGATATCGATCGCGGAAGCCGAGTGAAAATCCAAGATATTACCTTCTCTGGTAATGACAATATTCTAGATAAGAAGCTTCGTAAGCAAATGAAGAACACGAAGCGTAAGAAGAAGATCTTTTCGGCGTCCAAGTTGATTAAAGATGAATTTGAGGAAGATAAAGCTCAGATAGTAGCCTACTATAACAAATTAGGGTATCGAGATGCTCGAGTTATGCGAGATAGTATCTGGAGAAATGAGGATGGACGATTGATGCTAGACTTGACCGTTAGAGAAGGGAATCAATACTATTTCCGGAATATTGGTTGGAAAGGGAATACCATTTATGAAACCGCAGCACTAGCTAGTGTACTTGGAATCAATAAAGGAGATATATACAACCAAGAACTGCTCGAAACACGCCTTCGCTTTAGTCAGGATGGCCGAGATGTCAGTACCCAGTACATGGATAATGGTTATCTCTTTTTCCAAGTCGATCCTACAGAAGTGGCGATCGATGGTGATTCTATCGACCTAGAGATTCGAATCTTTGAAGGACCTCAGGCCACGATTGATAAGGTAGTAATTGCGGGAAATGACCGTACGCATGAGCACGTAATCCGACGGGAATTAAGAACTAAACCCGGTGCTAAATTTAGCCGTTCTGATATTATTCGTTCACAACGAGAAATCGTCAACTTAGGTTATTTCAACCCTGAAGCTTTAGGTATCAATACACCGGTTAATCCCAATCGTGGTACGGTAGATATCGAATATACAGTGGAGGAAAAACCTTCAGATCAGCTGGAACTATCAGCAGGTTGGGGTGGATTCAGAAGGGTAATCGGTACGCTTGGGGTTTCGTTCAATAACTTCTCTCTTCGAAATATGTTCAAAGGAGAAGCGTGGCGTCCATTACCACAAGGAGACGGACAGCGATTATCTATTCGAGCGCAAACCAATGGTGAGTTCTATCAGTCTTATAATGTATCGTTGACCGAACCTTGGCTGGGCGGGCGTAAGCCAAATGCCTTTACCGTAGCGGGTTTCTACAACCGCTTTGCCTTCACGGGTCAGAGTTTCAATATCTCGCAAATTTCTGTTAGCCTCGGTACACGTCTTCGCTGGCCAGATGATAACTTCATCTCTAGTACTGCCGTAAATATTCAGGCCCTGGATTTGAACAACTGGACCAACTTCCGAACGGATGATGGAACGATTGTGAACTCAGGTAAGTTCAATAACTTCAGTGTTAAACAAACCCTTGCTCGATCAACGGTGGGCGACCCACTTTATCCAGCCAGTGGTTCTAAAATATCGCTTTCTGTACAGCTAACTCCTCCTTACTCTATCTTCAATAAAAATGCCAACTACGCAGAGCAAACACCAGAGGAAAGATTCAAATGGTTGGAGTACCACAAATGGCGTTTTGATGCCGAATGGTATACGACCTTAGCCGGTGGTAATGATCCAAGTAGTAATGCAGGTAAACTCGTATTGAAAGCACAAGCAAAAATCGGTATACTAGGTTTCTATAATAGAGATATTGGAACTTCTCCTTTCGAACGTTTCCAGGTGGGAGGTGATGGTATCAATAACCAGCAATTTGGTTTTGCAGGGGTTGATATTATTTCCTTGCGAGGATATGAGGAGAATCAGCTAGAAGCCAATCTCGATCCTAATGGAACTTCTGCTACTGTGCCAACGCCGGTATTCGATAAGTTTACATTGGAATTGCGCTATCCACTTTCTGTTAATCCTAGTTCAACCATCTATGTCTTGGCCTTCGCACAAGGAGGAAATACATGGCGTAGCTTGAGAGACTTCAACCCATTTGATCTCAAACGTTCAGTCGGTATGGGCCTAAGGGTATTCCTACCGATGTTTGGTACGATTGGATTTGACTACGGTCTAGGTTTCGACAAACCGGGTGAGCGATCTTTCAGTAATCTAGGTGACTTCAACATTATTCTTGGTTTCGAACCAGAGTAAATTATACGGGTAACTGCTTTGGGTAAAGACATTTACACCAACTAATTGAGGGTCTCGGACAATTTTTGTGCTTTGAGTCAGCTGAAATCTAAATCAACGCTCATTATTAATCGCTTATGATCTTCGCTTTAAGCTGACCACAAAAATTGTCAGAGAAGGCTAATTGATAAACAAAGAGGCACTGAGTCACGGGAGATTATTTCTTCTCGGCATTCAGTGCCTCTTTGTCGAAATACACTTTAGTAACCCTCCTGTTGGAATACCCCCCAATTTTGCGTGCCTGTCTAGCCAGCCAAATAGATTTCCACCAACATCTCTCCCTAGAAACCTAGACGCCAAGGATGTAGCAGGCGAAAAACACGTGCTACGGCGAGAGAGGCTAATTAAATTTATAAATCTTCCCTACCAACAACCAACCTTTCTTCTCTCATCCAACTCTTTAACACATAGACCTTAACGGTCATTTGCGTATACCTTTTACATGGGAGCTCCCTAGTTTTTACACCCAGCGAAAGCGCTCAAGAATTATTATTTTCAAGTGTATTTATCTATGAAAAAAATCAAGCTATGCCTATTCATTGGCATGTTGCTAACCAGCTTTCTATGCGCCCAATCAACAGAAGAACCATTAGTTACAGATGCAGAATGGCTAGAAATTGGTGGGGTAGATGTAGTGGGGCTTAAGCAAGCTAATGCAAAAACAATCTCCATGATCGCCGGTCTTACAGTGGGCGATCGCATTCAAATTCCAGGCCCCGGTATTCAACAAGCTATTCGGAATCTTTGGCAACAGCAATTGTTTAGTGATATTCAAATCTTAGAAAAAGATCGAAGAGGAGATGTCATTTTTCTAGAAATTCACCTAGAGGAAGTGCCCCGCTTAACAGGCTTTACCTTGCTAGGTATTAAGAAAAGCTGGGAAGAATCCTTGCGAAAAAAACTAACGCCACATCTACTGACATCCACGAAGGTGACGCCCAATATGAAAAATACAGCCCAGCGGGTCATTAAAGACTGGTTGTTGGCAAAAGGCTATTACTTTGGGACAGCTGATATTACGGAAAGGTTAGATCCCGCCGACAGGCAAATCATACTTGATATTCAGTTACAGCCAGGCACAAAAACGCAAGTTAAAAGCATTGCTTTTGAAGGTAATGAGGCATTCACCCCTAAACAATTGAAAAGGCAATTGGCCACCAAAAGCAAAAAAAGCTTATTGGGTAAGAAACTCTTCCTTCCCGAACAATTCAAAATAGATCAACAAAATCTCCTCCAATATTACCAAAGTCACGGCTATCTAGATGCTTCCTGTCTCTTATACACATCTCCGAGCCC
>CAJXUM010000968.1 GCA_913060855.1 uncultured Lewinella sp.
GCTCGGAGATGTGTATAAGAGACAGTTCATCACTTCATTATCGATATTCGTGAAGAATTTGGAGATTATGTGATTGATAATTTTGTGGAAGAGTATATGGCAGGCCGTACGCCCAATCCCTGTGTATTGTGTAACACACATATCAAGTGGAATTCGCTTCTAAAGCGTGCAGATGCCCTTGATTGTGAGTTTATCGCTACCGGACACTATGGTCGAATTTTGGAAGAAAATGACAGGAAGTTTATTTCCAAGGCAGTAGATCGAAATAAAGATCAGTCGTATGTGCTCTGGGGCTTGAACCAAGATTGTCTAGAACGAAGCCGCTTTCCATTAGGTAATTATACCAAGCCAGAAGTTCGCCAAATGGCGAAGGATTTCGGCTACGAGGAATTATCTAAAAAAGCAGAGAGTTTTGAAATCTGCTTTGTACCCGACAATGACTATCGAGGTTTTTTGAAGCGAAGAGTCGATGGCTTGGAAGAGAAGGTGAATGGCGGAGATTTCGTTGATACTAGTGGGGCCAAATTAGGTGTTCACCAGGGGTACCCTTTCTATACGATCGGACAGCGAAAAGGACTAGGTCTCGCCTTCGGTGAGCCAAGGTATGTCACTGAAATTCGACCAGAATCTAATACTGTAGTGTTAGGTACTATGGACGATTTGATTCGCAATGGGATGATGGTTTATAAGGTGAACCCCATGAAGTACGAACAAATCCCTGATGGGCTAGAAGTAACAACGAAGATCCGATACCGTGATGATGGCACGATGAGTCGACTCACTAATTTTGCAGACCAAATTGGGGTTGAATTTTTTGCTAATGTAAGAGGGGTCGCCCCAGGCCAATCCGCCGTCTTTTATGATGGAGATGATGTCGTAGGAGGGGGAATCATTCATAGCAGCAGTTTACCCAAATGGGAGTAGCTTTAGATGATCCTTGTATCGTTTATCGGAAGTGCTAACTCACCAACACTAACACCGCTCTAGCCGCTACTTCATACTTTGCCTCTGGTAAGTAGAAGTAATCGGGGCCTAGACAACAGGCATCGGGTTCATGCAAGTTAGTATCTATAATTCTTTTCCATTTACCGTCATTAATATCTTGTGGTAATTGCGGGATCTCAAACACAATGGATTCCCAAAAAGTATTGATGGCCATATACAGATACTGATCTAATATCGGATGGTACAATTGCAAGGCAATGGCGTGAGAGTGCTCACCCCATTCAGGTTTGAATAACTGAGCTCCATGCCAGGTGATGATTATGCCGCCAGGGTTAGTCCAATAAATACTCTCCTGGAAGAATGGCGAACGGAGATTGAATTTGATCAGCTTTTGTACAAAATGCAGGAGTTCCTTTTCTTTTTCTACGGCCTCCCAATCCATCCAACTCATCTCATTATCCTGGGCATAGGCATTATTATTCCCGAATTGTGTGCGCCGCACCTCGTCGCCCATCGACAACATTGGTGTGCCCTGTGAGATCATCAAAATGGTCATGAAATTTTTGATCTGACGAAGTCTCAATGCATTAATATCTTCTCGATCAGTAGGACCTTCTACACCGCCATTCCAACTATTGTTATTGTTCGTTCCATCTCGATTTTCTTCTCCATTAGCGAGATTATGCTTGTAATTGTAGGAAACCAAATCGTTCATGGTGAAGCCATCGTGGCAAGTAATGAAGTTAATGCTCCGGTTGGGGTCTCGAAGTATTTTGCCGAAAAGATCCGGACTACCTACCAAGCGATCGGCAATAGGGCCAATCATTCCACTATCCCCTTTTACAAATCGACGCATATCATCTCTAAAAACACCATTCCACTCCGCCCATTTATCTCCCACGAAAGATCCCAATTGATACCCGCGAGTATCCCAGGCTTCCGCAATGATTTTTGTACTTGCTAATTTGGGTTCTGATTCTATTTCCCAGAGTAAAGGTGGATTTTCTAGAAAGTTTCCCCTTTCGTCCCTGGCCAATACGCTAGCCAGGTCGAAGCGGAATCCATCGATATGCATTTCACTTACCCAGTGACAAAGACAATCAATTACCATTCGGCGGACCACTGAGTGGTTGGTATTCAGCGTGTTACCAGTCCCCGTGTAATCGTTATAATATTGTTTATCTTCAGGTTGTAGTAGATAATAAGCCCTGTTTTCAATTCCCTTGAAGGAAAGTGTGGTCCCTCTTTCGTCTCCTTCTCCGGTATGATTGAATACCACATCTAGGATAACCTCTATCCCCACCTTATGAAAGGCTTTGACCATATCCCGAAATTCATTGACAAGTGCAATTGGATCATTTGTCGCACCATACTGAGCATGAGGGGCGAAAAAAGCAATTGGGCTATATCCCCAGTAATTGAGTCCACCTGGAGCATCAAAAGGGTCAAACTGATGACAAGGCATTAGTTCAACGGAGGTGATACCCAAGGATTTTAGATAGGGAATCTTCTCAATGAGGCCCCGGTAGGTGCCTCTTAATTCCGGGTTTATCCCGGAAGTAGGCGATTTAGTAAAACCAGCTACGTGTAATTCATAAATTACTGATTTGGCGAAAGGGTGATTCAATGGTTTATCCCCTTCCCAATCATAAACAGTTGGGTCAATAACAACACTTCTGATCGCACTGTGGCCATTATCACCCGGTAATAGTGCGGCCTGACGATCATAGAATGTCATGTCAACCGCTCTGGCATAGGGATCGATTAGTACCTTTTCGCCATCATATCGTAACCCCTTTTCTGGGGCAAAAGGGCCATAAACGCGATAGGCGTAGCGTTGACCCGCTTGCAGTCCAGGAATAAAGCAATGCCAGTAATAAAAGGTTTTGTTTGTTACCGGATCTAAGTGGATGACCCGGGATGCCTGGGTAGGATTTATTTCGTCAAACAACAATAACTCGATTCGTTCGGCATTTTTACAAAATAGGGAAAAGTTGACGCCCCTTGCGGATAGGGTAGCCCCTAAAGGATAGCTTTCCCCGGCTTCAATGCTAGACGTACGTGACATATATTGGATTTCTACTTTTAGGAGAATGTTTTTATAAGCACCAGCACATAAACTATAGATAAATGTGCTTTTGGGCTTCTAGTGTCGGGAAAAGCTCTTTTTTTGTACCTAAACAGCTCATGTAGCTAGGAAGTACCATCTAATTTCCTACTTATACGGGCGCTAGAGATAACTTTCTATCTATTTCTTTTTTCTGCGTGCTAAGATGGTTATTTTTATCAGCAAAACGAAAGGGACGTAAAATTGTTCCTTTTCTGACAATTTTGTGGTCAGCGTTTTAGGCGAAAGGATTGCGCCCAAAGGAAGCGTGATTTTCACCTAAGGCGCTGACTCAAAAGCACAAAAATTGTCAAAGAACCAAATTGATGAGACCTAAATTCATTTTATGGATGAAAATGAACAGCTAAAAAAACTCGAGAAGGAAAACCTTCGTTTGAAGGCCGAGTTGGGCGCTTTGAGGCTGTCTCTTATACACATCTGACGCTGCCGACG
>CAJXUM010000969.1 GCA_913060855.1 uncultured Lewinella sp.
TTGCTGCAAAATCTTAATTTCCATCCCTATACAACCCATTTCATAATAAAGTCTAACGTCTGCCTTACAAATCCTTTCTTTATAATGTAGCAGCCTTAGCGGAGGGCTATTCGTTATGGGGTAAATGTTTTAACCTACAATACAATTTAAAAAAGCTATGATGCGATACTTACTAGGGTTCTCTCTATTTATTTTACTGGGTTGTTCGACCAAACCCACCACGACAGAATTTACGATTTTAGATTTTGAAAATGCACTAGCTGCGTCCTACAACTATCTGGAGGTTTTTGGGGATCATTATTTACCGATAAATGATCTGGCATCCGATCAGTTAGGTGTGCCTGGTTTCGGGTCTCATTTAAGTACTGGGTCTCAAATCGAAGAATTGGTGCGAAATCAGTGGACGCCTAATAATAATATGCTGACCAATATGTGGAATGATTTATACAATGGCGTCAATGCAGCGAATAATGCGTTGGCCATTGCCACTGAGGTGAAAGAAGATATCGATGAGGATCGATTAGCTGAAGCCCGCGCGCTTCGCGCCTTCAATTTCTTCTTACTAATGGATGTATTTGGTAATATTCAAGCTTTTAAGGAGGAAGTTTTATTGGGTACTGTGGTGGTGCCTCAGTCAACGCGTGCCGAGGTATTTAGCTTTATTGAAGCGGAATTGATAGCGATGATCCCTCTGCTAAAAGCTGATGCTAGTTATGGTAAGATGACCAGAACGGTAGCACAGATGATTTTGGCCAAGCTTTATTTAAATGCCGAAGTATATACCGGAACGCCACAATGGGCAGCCTGTCGCGATGCCTGTGCAGCGATTATTGCGAGTGGGAATTATCAATTAGTAGGGGATTACTTTGATCTATTTGCTACTGATAATCACATCCTAAGCGCGGATGAGATTATTTTGGCTTCTCCGGATGCGCCCAATACGCATCCCTCCCTTTTAAGTGTACATCCGGCACAGATTGATACTAAAAGTCCATCTACTTCTGGTTTTGCTAATTGGGCAGCGACGCCAGAATTATTTATACAGTTTGATAGTATAAATGACCTGCGGGCGGGCTCATTTTTGCGAGGTACGCAGTTGACTAGTGCGGGGAATGCCATACTAGATGTAGCGGGAGATTCAGTCCAGTATTCCTTTAATTTTAGCAGATCTAATCAATTTATTAATGGCTATCGCGTGCTTAAATATGCCGTTGATAATACTAAGACGAATTACGGTGATAATGATTTTGTGATTTTCCGCTATGCTGATGTGCTCTTGATGCAGGCAGAAGCTTTGAATGAGTTGGGAGAGTCCGCTAGTGCGATACAGTTGATCAATGAGGTAAGGGAAAGAGCTTATTCAGTCGCCTCTCCCTTAAGTGCAGGCGATTTTACCCAGGAAACCCTGAGAACTCAAATTTTGACAGAACGTTCGAATGAATTGTTTTGGGAGGGGTGGCGTCGACAAGATTTGATTCGTCAGAGCCTATTTTGTACAGCAACTTGGACGCAAAGGCTAAGAGTGCCAGATGGCTGTGAAAACTTGCGTTTATTTCCTATTCCAGCTAGCATTTTGGCCGTAAATACGAATTTGGTTCAAAACCCTGGATATTAAGCCTATGACTTATCTTAGGAATGGACAATAGATCAGGCGATTAGGTGTTGGTTAGTTGCGGGTTTGATCATTCTAAGTAGTAGACTAAACTAATCCTTAAATGCGCTAAACTGAAAATAGTTCATAGTAAGAGTGGTAGGTTTGTAAGTTGGTTATCCCCCAAACCTACCACTCAAAATCATGACTTTATTGCTTGCCGTATTCGATCCTTCTCCCTGGTGTATAGGGGGCGCCAGCTTTCTCTAGTTTTTCTTCCATTTGAACAAGGTCTTTTTCTACTAAGTTATTCAAAGCCGTCAAGACGGGCGCAAAGGCTTTCTGGGCTAGTTGAAGGCCATCTCGATGGGTTTGGGTAGGGGCGGAGGTAGAGCTCCACATTTCATAGGTCACACTACCTATTCGGTTGGCAATGGAGGGCGGAACGTCTTTGTCTACTCTGCCCGCCAAGCGATCTCCATACATGACTTCTTGAATAGCCTGCATTTTACTCTTCAGTTGCTTAAGTCCTGCTAGCCATTCCTCTGGACTATCTTCCAGTGAATAGATCGCTTTTTCGATATAACGTATTTTGTTATTGGCAGCTCTTATTTGTCCGCTAGCTCCTGAAATAGCTCTCTGCAAAGCTTGGGCTTCGCGCTGAAAAGCGAGTAAAGCAGCCCGGTCACTGGCCGGTAGCGTCACACCTCCCAAGGATTTGAGTTGAAAAGGAGTAGGGCCTACTACTTCTGTGAGTTGCCCGTTGATACTTTCAGAAAGGGACACCGTGTAAGACCCAGGCATGGCTAGGATGCCCTGATCAAGGCTGGCGAAGGGATTGTCTCCTCCTCGACTACTTAAGCTGATCGGATTAACACTAGGGTACCTGGCATCCCAAGTAAGTCGCTGTACACCCGTAGAATGACTTTTTTTGATTTGCTTGAGGATGTTATTAGCTCCGTCTTTAATGGTAAACAATAAATAGGGGGCTTCTTCTTCAGTCTCCGCTTTCAATTCATCGTAAGTGGGATAGCGTATTTCTTCTCCTGCCTTCCGCATATCCTTCTCCTTTTTCTTACGTTTGGCTTTGAGCGTTTCTACTTTGTCTTTGACGAAAAAAGTAAAATTTACTCCTACGCTTGGATTGGGAAGACTAAAATAGGAGTCACCTTGAAATCCTTTACCTCTGAGGCCCAAAGGTGTACTTTCATTGAAGACTAAGCCATCCTTGATCGGGAAAATTTGAGCCTTTTGTGCGAGTTTTTCTTCACTTAACTGACGAAGGGCGGCATAGTTATCCAATACATAAAATCCGCGACCAAAGGTGGCTATCACGAGGTCGTTTTCTCGTTTTTGAATCGCTAAATCCCTCACGGCTACCGTGGGTAGGCCCGCTTTGAGTTGTTTCCAATATTGTCCACCATCATTGGTGAAAAAGCAAGCAAATTCAGTTCCAATGAAAAGTAGATTCTTATCGATGAAATCCTCTGCCAAACTATAAGCAGATCCTCTTTCTGGTAAATTATTGGCGATGGAGGACCAGCTTTGTCCCTTATCTGTACTTTTATATACATAAGGCTTAAAATCGCCGTACTTATGGTGATTGAAGATGGCATACACGACATTTTCATCATGCTGCGAAGCCAAAAGGTGATTGACATAAGTCTGGCTTGGCACTCCTTTGATTTGATTGACATCAATTTTTGACCAACTGCTTCCTCCATTATCGCTAATTTGAATCAAACCATCATCGGTACCTACAAAGAGCAGCTTGTCATTGATTGGACTTTCGGAGAAAGCTACAATGGTGCCGTAGGGAGAAGTGGATCTATTTTTTGCTACCGCATCGATACTTTGAATTTGCCCCATAACTGGCAAGGTATTGCGATCAACTTGGCGAGTAAGGTCACCACT
>CAJXUM010000970.1 GCA_913060855.1 uncultured Lewinella sp.
ACTATCCTCTTCGTCGGCAGCGTCAGATGTGTATAAGAGACAGCTTCTGTATCACCTGGTACTACAAAATTAGCTAAAAGAAAATCATCAACTAAGGTTAGGATGAAAACCGAGCTTATAAACGCAATTCCTACAACCATTGCCGCTTTGCTGGTCGATAAATTAGTGATGAAATTTTTCATACCGTTTTCTTTTGGTTTGTTAGATGCTATCATTTTTAGACAAAACAGATTACGCTATATAGTCTTTATTCAGGACGAGTCAAATTTCCTGTAGTGTTGGACTTTGCGGAGCAAACCATAGCAACATAGGTCAGCTTCGATTGAGATTACTTAAGTACCAGTGTCATGCATTAAGTTGTCCCTGAGTTGCTTGATACCGTTGAATCATTTTAACAATAGGTTCAATACTGGATTTGTCCATATAGTCAAATCCTCTACGTTCTTCCTTGCTTGCTTGGGGATCAGGGTTAAAGAGCGAGCCAATCCATAAGATTATTCGAAGCCACCTACTGACTTTTGTATGGTCTAACTTACCACGAAGAGGCATATGCTCCATCTGTGATAATAACCCAGACGGAAGGGAAGCCTCAACCCACCTGTTAAGTTTAGCGCTGGCACCGGCACCGGAAACCGAGAATATAAGCTTTGACCTACCTTCAAGCTTGTCCAAATTTGCTTTTGCCCATTCTCTGATAGTCAGCCTAAAATAGATAATCGAACTGCCCAATATTAGAAACTCGTATTTTGATGGATCGGCATTGGTATCCTTGATATCGAATATGGGTAATCCAGTGGCTTCGCTGATCCATTTAGCATATTGCTCGGTACTGCCGTAGTTGCCTGAGAAAAAAATTGCTCCTCTCATAATACTTTGTTTTAGTTATTGATTATCGAGCATCATTACGAAATGGGGACGCTCTGATCTCTATTGTTGTAACACGTTTTAATAAGATCCGAATTTGAATATTAGGCCAATATTTACTCCAGAAATATCTTGGTTACTTAGGTTTTCTAAGGAACTTCCAAAAATTTGTCTATATGATAGACTAAGTGCTGGAATAAAGGATTTAGAAACATTAAACTCTAAATTAATTCCTGGTTCAATAGCGAAGATTTTTGAAGATTCTACTTCTGAACCATCGGATGTAGCATCTTCAATAGATATGCCACCTGCCATAAAATTTACTGGTATAGAAAAATGAATAGGACTTTCGGGTTTTAATATATATTCAACAAAAATCCCACCTACTCCATAACTCAAACTCAAGGATGAATTTTCATTGCCTTTTAAATTGTCACCTGAAAAATCGTTGCTATTAACTAAAGCTTTTCCAATTCCCCAACAGCCAATTTTCGATTGATAACAACCCATCCTTTTCCTCCAATTGTTACCCCCAAATCATTGTTGATGTTAGAGAGTTGAATTAAAGGGATTCATTCTTTTATATACTTATACCACAATTTCGAAAACCTTATAAGCGAGGCTATCTAGTTACCATCAAGACAGTCTTAACAAAACTTTTCCTCCAGTCATTTGGCTGGTATAGTCGCGGATGGCTTCTTTCACTTCTTGTATCGGATAGATTTTTCTGATTTCGCTTTTGAGATGGTTTGGTATTTGTTTCTGTGCACGTTTCCATAACATCATCGTTTTCAATAGATTTTGCTTGCTAATCCAAGGACCTAGCCAGAAATTGTCAATCATCTTGTTTTCAAATATTAAAAGGTCAGGACTCGCTTGAACAGCTTGACGGGAAAGAGCGCTAAAAACAGTAACCTTGCTATTTTGGGGCATAGCTTTTAATAGCTGATTAGTTAATGGACCTGCCACGGCATCAAATGCTAGCCGCGTATTAGTTTGATGACATGCATCATGCAGTTGTTGGTCAAATCCTGCTTCATTGCTATTCAGAACAATGTCAGCACCTTGGGCCTTGAGAAGATCCACTTGTGCATCCCTACGAACAACATTTACTATTTGAATTCCTTCGTTTCGCCCCAGACGGTTCACCTTTTGACCAAGTGAACTTGCCGCAGTAGTCAATAATATAGCTTTATGCCCACCTTTTTTCGAAATGTCTATAAAAGCACAGGCCGTAAGGGGGTTTATTATGGACATTGCTCCCTGCTCTAAACTCAATGATTTATTCAAAGTCAATACACCTCCTTTAACACTTTTAACTACATACTCTGACCAAACACCTCCACCTTTTCCCCAACCAGTACAGGCCACCTTTTTACCAAGGAAATACCTTGCCATAACTCCTGGTCCAGCAGAAACCACTTCTCCAGCACCTTCTCCACCTGGAACAATAGGTGTTGGATTTTTAAAGCCATAGTAACCCGTCAAAGTTGCCAAATCCGAAGGGTTAATTGGGGCGTAGGCAACTTTGACCAAAACTTCGTTCCTTCCAGGTGTTGGTACCGGTCGTTGCTCAATACTTAAGGCATCAGCACCAGAATAAGAATTCAAAACAGCCACTGTCATCGTATCCGGGATCTTTATTTTTCTCATGATAATTCTGTTTTGTAAGTCGTAAGACTAGATATGTATAAAGTCAATTACCGTCAATGCTCTGGGCAAAAGGCGTATCGCCGTTTAGGCGATATGAATTATTTGAATTTTACCTACATTTTGTTATCACGGAATTGTGTTCCTCAGAAGACACCTGGAATCAACCGATAACGCACTCGACGTACATAATCCCGATACCCTGGCAATTCTTCTTGTAAAGTTCTATCTTCCAGTGTGGTCCTTATCACGGCAATGATCAGCGCTACTATCACTGGAATGATTGTCCAAAGAGAGCCTAAAGCCAGCACAATGCCCGGTAGTGCTAGAATATTTCCAGCATAACCAGGATGTCTTACAATCCGATATGGACCGCTGTCACATACCACATGCCCTCGGTCCTTCTGAATCCGCATCACACTTGAGAAAAAACGGTTCTCTACCAAAGCCAATCCAGCGAAGGTGTATCCAAGTGCAATCAAGATGAAGCCCAAGATGTTGAGCCATGTTGGAAATACAAATGACCACCCAAAGTGGTGATCTAGTCCCGCCACAATAATTAATGGGAATGTCATACTCACTGCCATTAGTGGAGAAAGCACTTTATCCCACGATTTTACATCCTTAGCTTTTCCAAATTTACCTCGTTCTGCCATTAATCCCGGATGCCTTTTTTCTGCCCACATACGTGAACCTATACCCGTTACAACTATCAGCGCTGAATAAAGCCAAGCCTGCCACCAACCGAGATCCCATCCACTTATCAAGAGAACCAGTGGTATGAGGAGATGCATTATTATTAATCCAACCCAATATTTGGGGCTTGCTGTTTCAAACGCATTTTGATCAACTTTCTTTGATACCATACCTATTCCTTCTTTTTAAACTGTATTTCTTCCTAAGAAATTTTGGAAATAACATTGCGCCTAGTACTAATTATTTCCCAATAATCTGGCTGTCTCTTATACACATCTGACGCTGCCGACGA
>CAJXUM010000971.1 GCA_913060855.1 uncultured Lewinella sp.
CTCACTTTCGGCTAATCATGCCTGCCCAAATATACTCTTAGGGAGTTAACAAAAGATCACCACTCGAACGACTTATGCAAAGAAACCCGACTGTCCGATCCAGCCAATCGCTTGTCCTGTTATTACTGACTTGCGCTTACCTATTCAGTTGCCAAGAAGTAGGCCTGATGAAACCTCCTCCGCCTGCCCCGGAATTGACGCCTAGAGCCACCTACCTGGAAGCGCTCCACTATAGCGGCCTAGGAGAAAGCCAAGCCGTAAAAGCCTGGCAAGCCGCCGCCCAAAAAACATTGGAAGATAGTGTAGAAATTGCTGTTCCGTTCAAAGAGGTAGGGTTTGTTGATGCGACAAAAGCCACAGCTTTTAGCTACCGCATTGCCTTACAAAAAGGGGAACAATTACATATCCAATTGGAAACGGAACCTAGAGATAAACAGTTTTTCTTAGAACTATTTCAACTAGAGGAAGAATTAGGTAGTTCAACCTTAAAAAACATCTTCAATAGTGAGCCCGATCAGGTAGACAGTCTCGTATTCGAGATACCACAAGATGGTATCTACCTACTACGGCTCCAGGCTGAACTACTACTTTCCGCGCGTTTCACCTTATCCCTATTCACCCAACCCGTTTATGGGGTCTTTCCCGTGAGTGGCAAAGGCAATCCGGATGTGTGGAGTTTCTTCGGTGCCCCGCGGGATGGAGGAAAGCGAAAGCACAAAGGCGTGGATATATTTGCGCGTAGAGGCACCCCTGTTGTAGCTGCTATGGATGGCGTAGTTCGTAGTGTTCGCGATCGTGGCTTGGGCGGAAAACAGGTATGGCTCAGTGACCGCAAACGAAATAACTCACTCTACTACGCTCACCTTGATAGTCAGCTGGTGTCAGAAGATGCCAGGGTTAAAGCAGGTGATACCTTGGGTTGGGTAGGCAATACGGGGAATGCTAAGAATACGAGACCACACCTCCACTTTAGTATTTATCGCCGCGGATATGGCGCCATTGATCCCTATCCGTTTATTGCCCGGCAGTCCGCACGGCTTCCCCGAGTACAGGCAGATACTTCTCGCCTGGGTCTGCTTGCTAGGGTCAAATTCAATAGCACCATACTTCGATCTGCTCCGGATAATCGCAGTGGAAACATCTATACCCTACCGCAGTACTTGCCCCTACAAATTTTGGCTGCTGCAAAAGACTGGTATCGCGTCGCTACGCCCGATGGAAGTGATGGTTATGTGAGAAGTTCGCAAATTGAAAAGGTAGATCGCGCTATTGCGCAACGACAACTTAAACAGGCTACGACCTTATGGCAACAACCCGATAGTTCTGCTATTCCCGCTGCCTTGCTCGCCGATCAAAGCCGTATTCAGGTTATTGGACAGGTGGACCAGTTCCAACTGGTGGTGGGAGAAGCGGGGGAAATGGGATGGATGGCTAGGTAATGGGTTATGAAATCTTCGTCCTAGCTATCATCTCTGGCAAAGCCGCCATATCCTCAAATAAAGGGACCTCCGTTGCCAATATATTAGCAGATACTTCCTCTGCTGCATACACCCACACATCAATACCCGCTTGCCGCGCCGATTGCAATCCAGCGTAGCTGTCTTCGATGACTAGACACTTCTCTTTAGCGTATCCCAGGCTTTGGGCGACGGTGAGGTAAAAGGCAGGATCAGGCTTCCATATCTTCAATTCGTAGGCAGAAAATATACGGTCTTCAAAATGTGAAAGCAGGGCTGTAATCCCCAAGTTCAATTCAATCTTTGAGCGAGGGCCGTTCGAGGCGACGCAAAAGGGCAGCGAAAGCGTTTCCAGGGTCTGCTTGATACCAGGGATGGGCTGTAGTCTTTCCTGGAAAACTTCGAAGGTGCGGCGGCGTAGCAAAGGCTCAAAGCCGGTAGGGAGCGGTTGGCTGATGTTGGCCTCAATTTCCGCCAAGGCATCTGCGAATTTGCCGCCTTTGAATCGCTTTCCGACCTCGGCTGGCGAGATATTCCATCCTAATTTGCTGATTTCTTCGGAAAAAACTTCACTGCTGAGGCCTTCACTGTCTACTAAGACGCCATCGCAGTCGAATATGATGAGTTCGTATTTCATTCTTTTATGCTTCTTGTTTACAGGACTTTGACTTTTGAAGTTTTCCCAGTATGTGTTGGCGACAAGCTTTACGATGTTGGCCACAAGCTCATGCTTGTCGCAGACATAGACTTCAGAAGTTTCCCCTGTCACGCCTGAGAAAACTTCTGAAGTCTCAACTTAGGTCCCGACTACAGCCCCGTATGCTCGCGAATAAAACGCCGCGCCTTCATCGCATACTCCAAAGGATTAGCCTTAGCCGGATCTTGTTCCGCTTCTACGACTATCCAGCCTTCATACTGGGCTTCTTCCAAGGTTTGAAAGATAGGTGCAAAATCTATGCAGCCTTCTTCATCGCCTGGTACGGTAAAGACGCCCGCTTTTACGGCATGTAGGAAGGATTGACGTTCTTTTTTCACCCAGGATAAAACATTAGGTCTGATATCCTTTAAATGAACATGCGCTACCCGACTAATCGTTTGTTGGAGGGCCAAGGCCGGATCTTCTCCCGCAAAATAGAAGTGGCCACAATCATAATTGAGGTGCACAAAGGCGGGGTCAGTATCATTGAGCATGCGAAGGGTTTCTTCTAGCGTTTGTACTACTGTGCCCATATGATGGTGGAAGGCCAATTTGAATCCTCTATCATGCGCTACCTTGCCTAGTTCATTGAGCATAAAAGTAAATAAACGCCAGTCTGCTGCCGTCTCCAACATACCTTTACCTTCAAAAACAGGCACATCGAGTTGGCCTTGACAGCTATTACCAACTTCCCCTCCACCTACTATATTAGCGCCCATTTCTTCCAAGAATTCCAAGAGCACTTCAAAATTCTTACGATTTTCATCCAGCGATTTGGTCGTCAACTCGTAACTAAACCACTGGTTGCATATTTGTAGATTTCTGAGCGCCAAATGTTTTTTCAAGAGGTCGGTATCTCTAGGATATTTATTACCTACTTCACAGCCCGCAAAACCAGCTAGAGCCATTTCGCTTACACATTGTTCAAAGGAAATTTCACCGCCGAGTTCCGGCAAATCATCATTAGTCCAGCCAATGGGGGCAATGGCCAGTTGTACTTTTTCTGCTTGCATTTTGTTCAACTTCTGAATGAGTATATAGTCTATTCTAATCCTCCCAATCGGCACCTGTTAGAGGTGGTTTGAGGTAATATCGTTGTGCTTTTTTCTCTTGCTCATATTCCTGATAAGCGGCCTGTACACTTTCTTTGGTCGATACTTCCGAAACGGGTACTTCCCACCAAGAATAGCCCTCCATCCCTTGGTAACGATCGGTCTCGACATATACGACAGTCGTTCTGTCCGTCGTCTGCGCTTCTTTAATCTTTGCTTCTAGCGAAGCTTTATCCGTGGCACGCAATACCTGTCTCTTATACACATCTCCGAGCCCACGAGACCGAGGCTGATCT
>CAJXUM010000972.1 GCA_913060855.1 uncultured Lewinella sp.
TCGTGGGCTCGGAGATGTGTATAAGAGACAGATCCCAATAGAGGTCGTATTCTCCAAATGCTGCCAAAAAGAGGCCCAAATGCTGATTGGGACCCCAGTCTTCCGAAAAATTAAGCGGTACACGTGCCCAGAAAATATCATCCACTTCTTTTTGAACGTGGGTAGACCAATCGCTATCATCCCAATCGACGCCAGCCCACTCTTGCTGATCTCCCACCTTGTACTTGACGACTGGTCCGTCAGGGTAATGCATTTGTCCACATCCACTAGCCAATAGAACAATACCCACTACTACCCATATGCTAATCTTCATAATCAACAAAGTTAGGTGAAAAAAGTAGAGAGAAGGAGCTGTTCAGAAAGCTATAGAGCAGTTAGCATAAAATGCCTTGTATTCACGGTGCATAAGACGGAGTTTGCCTTGAAATCTAGAGAATCACCGTAATAAAAATAACAAATATGTACCCGACGACATCCATTTTAAGAAGAATCCCCCTCATTATATTGCTCCTCTTATGCAGCGTCATTGGTTGGACGCAAGAAGAGAAAAAAGGAACGGGGGAAGTATCAGGAATACTGCTCACGGAAGCAACAGCGGAGCCACTCCCTTATGCAACGGTAGCTTTAAAAGACGCAGAAGCGAAACTCATAGAAGGCGTGATAACGGATGAAAAAGGCTTCTTTAAGATAGAGGATCTTCCTGATGGAGATTTTGTCTTGGAGATTCAATACCAGGGCTTTGAAGCTTATTCCAAGGCGGTAAGCATAGATCAAGCGCATCAAAAAATAACCCTTGGCCCCATCAAATTGAAAGAGGATGTTGTGCAATTAAACGAAGTGGTTGTCACAGGGGAACAATCCCAGTTATCCCTCCGGCTCGATAAAAAAGTCTTCAATGTAGGTAAGGATATTTTATCACAAAGCGGTTCGGTGACGGATGTACTAGGCAATGTTCCTTCCGTGGCGGTGAGTCCGTCGGGAGTGGTGAGCCTCCGGGGCAATTCGAATGTGACGATACTCATCAATGGCCGACGTTCAGGCCTGACTTCCAATCAAGCACTGGAACAAATACCTTCCGACAATGTAGAACGCGTGGAAGTGATCACCAATCCTTCGGCACGTTATGATGCAGCTGGCTCGGCAGGCATCATCAATATCATCTTGAAAAAGAATAAAAATAGAGGAGTAAGTGGGCAAGCGCGGGTGGTTACGGGCACCCCTACAGATCTGCGATTGATAGGTAGCTTGAATTACAAAACCGAGAAGCTGAATGTATTCTCCAATTTGGGTATTCGTTATACCGATTACGTAGGATTATACACGACCGATCAAGAAACAAGCAGCAATGGCCAGACGACCAGATTGAATCAACGACAGGACGAAGACCGACACGATGATGGCCGATTTTTCTACTTCGGAGCAGATTATTACCTAGATAAAAGCAATACCTTGACGGCTGCTTTTTTGCGGAATGAAACCAAAGATGCGGACAAAACTGATCTGTTCTATGATTACTTTAATGCGGGGATAAAAGATCGAACCCTATCTACTTATGGCACCTCCCAGGAAGAAAGAAGCTATAACCAATTGGAGATGAATTACACCAAAGCCTTTGCCCAAGAAGGGGCGAAGTTCACGATCGATCTACAGTATGACTTTTGGGATAGCACCAAGGGTTTTGACATTGAGACCACTGAAGTATTCCCAAATGCACAAGATATTTCACGCTTAAGAACCACTAGCGGTCAAAAGAACAATGATTTTGCGATACAATCCGACTTTCTAACGCCACTAGGTGAAAACAGCAAACTAGAATTTGGACTGAAGTATGAAAATAGGCTAGTTGAGAACAGTTTTTTGGCAGAAGAGGAAATTGAACAAGATTTCCAATCTATAAATGGCTTTACCAATCAACTAGACTACGATGAGCAAATTTTAGGCATCTATACGCAGTATGGGAGTCAATGGGGTAAGTTGAGTTACCTATTGGGATTGCGCTATGAGCACACGGCAGTAGAGATTGGTGATGCGCTAGGCGAGTTCGGCCAAGCCAATGATTATGGCCGCCTATTCCCCACCTTGAATATTGGCTATGATTTGTCAAAATCAACCAAAATACAAGCTAGTTATAGTAAACGAATCAACAGACCTTCCTTATGGCAACTCAATCCTTTTGCTGAGTTATCGGACTTTAACTCACGATTCTCCGGCAACCCTAGCTTGCAACCCTCCTTCTCTGATGTCACCGAACTGGCGCTCCTTTTTAGAGCTGAAAAGTTCACAATAAACCCATCGATCTATTATTCAGATACAAAAGGGAACATCGAATACTTCACCTCCCAAGACTCCGATGGTGTTTTTCTCGTGAGCTTATTCAATATCGAACAAGAAACTCGCCTAGGCATGGAAATCTCCCTATCCTACAACCCAGCTCGCTGGTTAACGATCAATGGGGAAGTAAACGCTTACCGCTTTGAGAAAACGGGCCAAATAGCCAACACGAATCTAGATATTACCAATGAAAGCTGGCGCACCTCCTGGTCTCTAAACCTTAAACCCCAAAAGGGACTCACGTTCCAAAGTCGCTTCAGTTTCCGAGGACAATACAATGATGCTCAAACCAAAACCAAACCCGTTTCTATGCTAAATCTCGGGCTCAGCAAAAGCTTATTTAAAGATAAAGGCAGCTTGATTTTCAATGTCAGCAATGTGCTCAACTCCAACAAATACCGAGAAGAGGTGATCAGCGACAACTTCATCATCAATCGACTTTCCAATTTCAACGCCGCCCGCTGGACCCTGAGCTATGTCTTTAAATTCAATCAAAAAGAAGGGGAAAGAAGTAGAGAGGCGAAGCGGCAGAATCGGAATTAGGAGATGCGCTAGCCGTTTAGGTATTAAATGCAGGCCTAAGAGAAGAGGTACTGAATCCGAAATGCGAACGATTCCTCCTCCTATCTGCCCGATATTTGAAAGGTGAAAAGAATTAGCCATTTAAATGAATGAAGATGAGTGCCAATAAAATGAAAGCGATTGTATCCACAAAATATGGTGGACCAGAAGTGTTGCAACTGCAAGAGGTGGACAAGCCCATCCCCAAAGATCATGAAGTACGGGTGAAGATTTACGCTGGATCGGTCACAACAGCCGAGACGATGATGCGAACCGGATACCCTCTTATTGGAAGGCTCTTCATGGGACTCACAAAACCCAATAACGCCATTTCAGGAACTGGTTTTGCAGGAGAAGTTGATACAATAGGCTCTAAAGTGACCCTGTTTAAAAAAGGGGATAAGGTATTTGGGGAATCCCTGGAGTATTTTGGTACCTATGCGGAGTATGTGTGTATTGAAGAAGAAGGAGTTATTGCCAAAAAGCCCCAAGGTGTAAGCTATGAAGAAGCCGCTGTAGTGGGGGACGGACCGGTAACCTCTTTGAATTTTCTTAAAAATGTCTGTCTCTTATACACATCTCCGAGCCCACGAGACCGAGGCTGATCTCG